>NZ_CAWQOK010000118.1:0-8397 GCF_963896075.1 Proteus sp. G4415 | reverse complement strand
GCGATGACAGAAAGATATAAATGGTTATTGTTTTTCCTATTTATCTTATTAACTTATTTTATTCCTTTAGAAACGCGCCTGTTATGGCAACCAGATGAAATTCGTTATGCTGAAATTAGCCGTGAAATGTTAGTTTCTGGCAATTGGTCAGTGCCTTATCTTCTTGATATTCGTTATTTTGAAAAACCTGTTTTAGGATATTGGATCAATTGTATTGCTCAGTGGCTATTTGGTGAAAGCCATTTTGCGGTGCGTATTGTTGTAGTAACATCAACCTTATTAACAGGATGGCTTATTTATAAAGCGGCAATGGTAGTTTGGCGCAATAGCGTTCTTGCTTTTAATGCTATGACCGTTTTTTTATCTTCTTTTCTGGTATTAGCAATAGGTACTTATAATATATTAGATCCTATTGTGACGCTGTTTGTGACCGCTGCAATGTACTCATTTTTAGTTGCGTTATCGACCCCGAATAAAAAGGGCAAAATAATTGCTTATATGGGTATTGGCTTTTTTTGCGCACTTGGTTTTTTAACAAAAGGCTTTATTGCGGTTGTTTTACCTGCATTAGTTTTTTTAGTCATGGCAATTAGTCAAGCTCGCTTTAAAGAAGTGGTTTGCTATTCCTCTATTGCATTGTTAGCTCTCGCTATTACAGCTGGACCTTGGGTGATTACTGTTGCATTACAAGCACCGGATTATTGGAATTATTTTTTCTGGGTTGAACATGTACAGCGTTTTATTGCTAAAGAGTCTGCTCGCTCACAACCAACGTGGTTCTATATCCCGATAGTTATATTGGGTGTATTGCCTTGGCTAGGTTTTTTATTTGGTGCATTAAAATCAGCTTTCTCTTTAAAAAAAGGTACACTCTATTTTCTGCTGTGGTTTGCTCTCTTTTTTGCTTTTTTCTCAGCCTCAAAAGGAAAACTATTAACCTATATGCTACCGTGCTTTGTGCCATTATCTATTTTAATTGCACACTATATCGAAGAGTTAAAAGATAGACCTGATGAGAAAATTAGCAAAGTGAATGCATCTATCAATATTGCTTTTGGGCTAATGGGTATATCAGCCGTTATCTATTCTTTATACAGTGCCAAATTTGCGCTTTATGATACGAATGAAACGTTAAAAATAGTGTTAGCAATAAGTGGGTTTTTATTTTGGAGTGTGATTGGTGCGGGGGCGCTGTTTAGACAAACACAGTTTTTAACGATGTTTTGCTCTATCGGACTAAGTTTAGTTATTGGCTATGCAATCCCAGAAAAGATAGAAAGTAGAAGTACACCGGAAAATATTATCCAACGTTATTATGAGCCTTTGAGTAATAAATCGTATCTTTTAACGGACGAAGTTGGTATTGGTACATCACTTGCTTGGGGACTAAAACGGACTGATATTCGTTTAACAGAGACGAAAGGTGAGTTGGCTTATGGTTTAAATTACCCAGATGTAAAAAATAAATACTATAGCCTTGAACAGCTATTAGCATTAATTGAAGCAAACCAATATAAAGGGGTAGCGATTGTTTTAGTCAGACCTGATAGAAAGCAGATTTTGACTAAATTGACTACATTAAAGGAAAAGCCGATAGTAGAAAAAGAGGGCGATTTAACGCTGGTGTTCTTTAATTAGCTGAATTGCTTTAATATTTATTTTGCTGTGATGTTTTTTCTCAGTGAGTACTGATCATGTATTACGATTTTGCTTTTCGTGTGATTTATATGTGATCTAGATTAAAAAACAGAATTTGTCGGTAAATATATTTTGCTCTTTGTCGTTTTAATGGTAGGTTTAAAATGTGTCCATTAGAACGGAGTTAGCTAAGCACTATATGACAAGTCACTTAACTTTATCAGAACCCCCACCCAGACAAAATGTACTCATGAATAGGGGGAATTTATGCTGATTTTTTTAACTGAATGTATTATCGGTCTGGCATCAATTGCTCTTACTCACCGTGTATTAATGTTGTACGGTAATAAAAAGAAGTGATGAAAATACGATATGCTAATAAGCTAAGTAATCTATTAGACTAACTATCATAGACGCAAAGCCCTATAACCTGATTAATTATAGGGCTTTTATTATAGTATTGAGTTAAATTAAATATATATTTTCAGCTACTGAAAATAGTTTTCAATAATTTTTATTTTTTCAATATCTAGAGTATTGGTATATTGATGTAATAATGCCCAAGCTTGAATATAATCATATTTGGCTTTGATTAAATCTTGCTGCGCTCTATATAAAAGCTCTTCCGCATTAAGCACATCAACCATCGTTCGCTGACCACCAATATAGCTTTTTCGTGTTGCATTTAATTGTAACTTAGCGGAACTAACGGCTTGCTCAAAAGCCATCAATTTAATATGGCTCGTTGAGCAAATTTGATATTGATATCTTAATTCCTGCATAATATTTTGAATAATAGCATCCCTTTCAAATGCACTCATCTGATATTTTGCTGTCGACTGACGCATTGATGCCGTTGTTTTACCCCCATTAAATAAAGGCATACTGACATAAAAACCCACGTTAGCAGATTGGTATTTCTGGTTAATGGTATTATTACTATCAGAATTACTACTAGAGTAAGCCGCATAAAATTGTACTGTTGGGAAAAATTCACCTCTATTCTTCTCAATCTCTTGTTTAGCTATCGCCATTTCATGACGAGCAGATTGTATCTTTAAGTTATTTTGTATGGCATTTTTTTCCCATGTGGAATAGTCATCGGGAGCCAGTGATTGAAGAACAAACTTTGTATCAGTTAGCTTTGCGATGTGCTCATGAGTAGGCAATTGTGAACCGATCATAGCACTGAGTTTGTTTTTAGCCTTTTCAATTTCTAATTGAAGATCGGTATATTGTGACTGGGTTAAATATAAACGAGTCTCTATTTCAGCAATATCTGTTTTGGTTCCTTCTCCTAACTCAAATAGGCGTTGACTTGAAGCTAGTTGTTTTTGATAGATTTCTTGCTGTGCTTGATTTAGCAATAATTTATCTTGTGTATAAGCAACTTGAATATAATTATCAATAAGTCGAATAATTAATTCTGAAAATTTATTTTGATAATGACTGTCTGCTAATAATGTTTTAATGATAGAAGCTTTGTATTCACTAAATGCGGTGTAGTCAAATAGTGGTTGACTAATAATCGCGTTGACAGAATAGCTTTGATAGTTTTGATACTCAACTGTTGTTATTTTATCCTGAAATATATTTATTGGATAAGCCTTACGTTGCCAGTTGCGAGGATTATTTTTGTAATTGACAGAAATATTGGGTAGCAATTGTGATAACCCGATATTTTCATACTCTTTACCTGCTACTTGCTCTTTTACCGCAGCATTAAATGTGGGATCATGTTTAATCGCTAAAAAATAGAGATCAGACAGTGTAACCGCTGAAGCTGGCAAGCTTAGGAGTCCTACGGAAAAAAGTGTAAAAAGTTTTTTTATTAGCATCATTATTCTTCCGTTAATGAAGTATGGAGCCTATCCAATACTGGTTTGAAAAGATAATTTAATAATGAGCGATCGCCAGTTTTAATAAATACATCAACGGGCATACCTGCTTTCAATTTATTTTTATTATCTGCTAATAATGTATAATCTTTTATGTTAATAAGAACTTGATAATATGGCTCAGTTGTTCGTTCATCAATTAATCTATCGGCAGAAATAATCGTTACTTCACCAGGAATTTTTGGCGTGGTATTTTGATTAAAGGCACTAAAGATCAAATCAACGGGAAGGCCAGGAGTTACCTTATCAATAAGATGCGGAGCAAGACGCGCTTCAATAACAAGTTGATGATCTTCAGGCACTATATCCATCAATGTCTGACCTGTTTTTACAAAGCCACCTTGGGTAAAAACAGAAAGATCCATCACAGTACCCGATATCGGTGCGATAATTGCCATTTTAGCTAATTTATCTGTTTCTATAATAAGTTGTTTTTCTGTTTCACTGATTTGTAATTGTATTTTATTTAGCTCTGTTCGAGCTAATTGGTAGTAATTAGCATTACGTTGCAATATTCTTTGCTCATATTCTAATTTTTGCTTTTCTAATGCGCTTATTTGCCCAAAAGTCTCGTTAAGTTGATTATTATTTTCAGCTAATTCTCTTATCATTTCTTGATATCGGTGACGAGGAATATATCCTTCATTAGCTAAAATTTGTAAATCATTAAGCTGGTTTTGTAGATTACTAATTTGACTCTTTTTATTCTGAATTGAGCGCTTTAGATGGGTTAGGCGACTAGTAATGCCATCGATAGCTGCTTTATAACCATTTATTTCACTTATTAATTCTGCACTTTTTTCATTTAATAAACGATTTTGTTGTAGTAATAACTTCTCTCTATTTTCAGTAGATGAATAGTATTTATCGCTATTATTTAATTTAAATGAAGTTTGTTGATTAAGTTCAGCGTATAATCTTTGTTGAGTGATCAGTAAATTATCATATTGCTCTGATAACGATTTTACTAAGGCTTGAGATTGAATAGGGCTTAGTTGTATCAGGGTTTGTCCGGCAGATACCGGATCACCATTTTTTACAAAAATATGAGTAATAATACCTTCAACAGAAGACTGTACACTTTTTTTATTCCCCGATATTACTACGTTTCCTATTGCAGGAACGCCTTTATCAAGGGGCGCGAAAGCAGCCCAAAAAATAAAAATTGCTAAGCCTAATAAAACCACAGTCCATCCAATAACGAGAAATTTCTTTGGATCATCTGAAATTTTTTCTGACAGTGGTATAACATTTTTTTCTATAGTCATAATCAATTCCGAAAAATTAAGCGTTATTTGAGGTTGCTGGTGTTGAAGAAATAGTGTTTGCCGTTTTTGTGATAGTTGGATTATTTAATTCAGCAATAACAGACGCCGTTGGACCGAATAATTTGGTGTTTCCATCAAATATCACTAATAATTTATTAGTGACAGAAAGTAGCTGTTTTTGGTGGGTAATTAAAATAACGGTTTTTTTATGCTGTTTTAATGTTTCGATCGCCTGTGTTAACGCTCTAATACCTAAATCATCTAAATTAGAATTTGGCTCATCTAAGACAACTAACGTGGGATCGCCATATAATGCTCTGGCTAATGCAATACGTTGTTTTTGTCCGCCGGATAATCCTTCACCGTGAGCACCAATTTGGGTTTCATATCCTTGAGGAAAGCGTAAAATCATCTCGTGTACATGTGCCATTTTGGCGGCTTGGATCACTTTTTGAGGATCAACCTCAGTAAAGCGTGCAATATTTTCAGCGATAGTGCCGGGGAAAAGGGCGATTTCTTGAGGTAAATAACCAATATGTGGGCCAATTTCTTCTTTACTCCACTGAAAGATATCCGCATTATCTAATCGCACAATGCCTTTTTTGACCTGCCATATACCGACAATAAATTTTGCTAAAGAAGACTTACCAGAAGCACTCGGGCCAATAATACCTAGTATATCTCCCGGTAATAGAGCAAAATTGATATTATTTAGTAATATTCTGTCACTGTGTGGATACACGGCTTCATCGATATTAACAAGTAATTGGCCTTGAGGCTTAGGTAAGGCCATTTTTTTATTTTCTTGAGGGTATGTTTTTAATAAAGTTGTCAATCGATTGTAGGCTGCTTTACTACTATCCCAACTTTTCCATACATTGATCACTTGCTCAATAGGGGCTAATGCTCGACCTAAAAGTATTGAACCGGCAATCATCATTCCAGGACTGATAGTATTATCAATAGCAAGCCATCCCCCTAAACCTAGCATTAAAGATTGTAATGCCATACGTGTTACTTTTGTGATAGCGTTAATACCAGCTGCATTATCACTGGCTTGTGTTTGTGCTTGTAAATATTTGAAATGAGAGGTTTGCCATTGTTTACGTAATTGACTAAGCATTCCCATCGCTTCGATAGTCTGTGGATGTTCTAAATGATGACTTTGTATTAGTTGTGCTTGATTGGCAAAATTGTTCGCTTTTTTTAAATGATTTTTAGATAGATATTCATTAAGGATAGCCAAAGCAAATAAGATAAGGGCACCACAAAGTGCAAATAATCCTAACCAAGGATTAAATAAAGTAATAACTAAAAGGTAAATAGGGAACCAAGGTAGATCAAAGAAAGTGAATATGGCATGACTAGTAATGAATTGTCGTAAAGTAATTAGATCTGTTAATGCTAACGTTGGATTAATATTCGCTATTTTGTTTAATTTTTCTCGGTAAGCTGCAGTATAAATGCGTGAATTAAGTGATAAATCTAATTTATTACTCATACGTATAACAATAATGCTTCTTAAATATTCTAATCCTCCCATAAAGATAAAAAGAGCTAACATAATGATTGTTAGCATCAATAGTGTCATTTCATTACCTGATGGTAATACTCGATCGTAAACTTGTAACATATAAATAGAAGGGACTAACATTAATATATTAATTAAAGCGGTAAATAGCCCAATAGAGAGAAAAACTTTTCGTCTCTCTTTTATGATACTTGTTATCTCGTTATTATATTTTATTTGTGGCATGTGGTATTCCTGATTTAATTTGTCTATTTTTAGTACTAAATATCTTTTGTTGGTCTTAAAGAAGCGTCTATTTTCACTTTATTTATTATTATGAATATCAAAATAGCTTCATTTAAAGCAAAAGAGAGTAGGAGAAATAACTTTCTCCTACCCAACTATGACTTAAACAATAAAATCAGTTTCGTAATTAACAAAACCTACGATATCAATTTTAAAATCAGGATTATAATTATAGCCATAAGCATTAATGGCTAATTCAGAAGCATTGGTTACTTCATTATAGCTAAGAGTTGCTTCGCCAGCATTTCCTGTAAAATTATCAACAAAGTTAAGAATTTTGCTACTAAATGTATCTTGAATTAATGTTGATAAATCAATTTTATCAATACCGGTTTTGAAATCCATTATTTTATCTGCGGCTGATACTAAAGAATCTGCAATTTCTTTATAAATAAAGGTATTGCTTCCTGTGCCACCATGTAATGTATCTTGTCCACGACCACCATAAATAGTGTTATTACCACTATGGCCATAGATAATATCGTCTCCTTCGCCTCCAATAAGAGTATTATCAGCATCATTACCATGAATAATATCATTACCAAAACCACCAATTGCGTTTTCTATGGTAACATTTTGTGCAATAGAAACATTTTTCTGTAATCCCCCCACATCAGAAAAGTTCCCAGCACGTAAATCAATCAGTTGATCTTGATAGAAGCCTGAGAAATCAAATGTATCGTTACCACCACTATCCCATACAGAGAAAATTAATTTATCATTGCTATCAGTAGCCGTATAATAATCAATCCCAGTATTTGAATTGAAACCATATACATCATCACCTGTTCTGGTAGTCGTATTTGCGCCATAGAGATATTGCATAGCAGAAATATCATGAAGGAGAGGGGCTCCGGCATAAGCACCTTGGAAGTGGGCGCCTGTTTCATATTCATCCCAATAGCTCATTACTGTATATTGGCGACTATCTTCCGCATAATCAGATTTTAAATAACCTGGAACATTCTGACCTGCGTTATAATCACCAGGATGCATAAGACCCAGTGTATGACCAATTTCATGGATAATAGTTAAACGACCATAATTACCCAATTCTGGTGTAGTATTACCTGCATAATGATAATCACTAAACCATGCTTGGCCAGAAAGATCTTTTCCATAAGCATAGGTATTAGGCAATGTTGCATAAGCCTGAAATGTGCCATTGGGATCATAGATATTACCAAAAGTAATATCTGTTTTTACGTCAGAAGCCTTCATTCCATCAACATTCCCAACAGCAACTTCAGTAAATTTAATATTTGCAATGTCAGACCATGCATCTAAAGATTTTCTTGCATGCTCTTTTTGTAATTCATTAAATTCATAAGGATTCTTATTACCAAATTGATTAAATTTGCCTTCCCATTTTGGGAATGAATAAGTCACCTCAGCGGGTTGCCCAATAACATATTTGCCATTCCAAGTGGAATCTTCACGGGCTATATGTTTTCCTGCGGTATCATAATCAAAAGAAGGTAATACTTTGGTTGAATAGTTATAGAAGATCCCACTTTTATCTAATAAATCAGAAATATTAGATAACCCAACGGCTTTTTTTAATAAAAAAGATCCCATAATATCCTCCAGATATAAATTTAGGTTAAGTTTATTTTCATACTGAAAATATATTTATCTGGCGAATGCCATTGAGGATAAAGATAGACATTAATTATTATTAATCTAGGGGGGTAAAATAAGTTTTTAAATAATTGTGAAGTAAAGTGTGTTTTAAGTCAGAATAATTTAATGAGGTGAATATAAGTATAGTTATATT
>NZ_CAWQOK010000117.1:0-8694 GCF_963896075.1 Proteus sp. G4415 | reverse complement strand
TGGAGATACACGTGAATAAAAGAGCACTTTCGACAAAGTATCGAAATTCGATGTATCCATCAATGATAAAAAAAATAGGGGGATACGGTTTATCGTTATTCTTGATACCAATAATATTCTTTCATTCCGCTAATGCGTTAGAGTTATCCGTTCCTATTGGCTCAACAGGTTATTTAGGGGAGGTCACTCCGCCAGTTGGTTCAACAACGAAAAATTATGGGATGGTAAGTTCAGTGCTTCAGGCGAATAGATCTTATATAAGTTTTCGGTGGGAGCCTAGTCAATTTGTGATAAGTGACCTGCCTTTTTACCCCGAAATCGGTCGAGTGGGTGTGGCTATCTACAATAAAAGCAATCCCAAAGGGGCCTTTATTGTTTTAGCACCCAGTGGATATGGTTTGTTGCGTTATAAACGGGCTAACGATACATATGAGAATGCTTCATTTTCATTTAGTCGTTCCAAAACCACCGCTATGACAAATATGTATAATAATTTTCCCTCTAATTCTGATGAATTAAGTTGGGGTCTTTTGCCCAGACAAGGCAATAGTAATTTTTTCTCAGCACGATACGTAGATGGTAGTGATAAAGTTCATTCGTTAACATTAACAATATCCAGTTATTCCGCGTATGCCATCGGGCCATTAGAGGCCGGTGAATATGCCATGCGTGATGATTCAAAATTTTATGCCGTCATTCGCACTAGTTCAGGTTCTTTTGCAAGATCTAAAACATTATTAAGTTCAGCGGATAATGTGAATATTAAAGCACTCAAAGCCTGTGACGTTATCCCCCAAACGTCTACCAATATTCAGTTTCCGACTCAAATCGCGAAAAATTATGCAACACCCACTAAATTAGCAGATAATTTAGCCAGTATCAGTGTCAATTGTCCTTATGCTAATAAAAATATCTATCTCACCCTGAGCCCTTTTAATAATTTAGTCTCAGGCAGTGAAACAGGGATGGAGCTATCCACCAATGGCTCTGAAAATATCACCACACTGCCTTATGTGGTGGCTTCTTTAAAATCTGCACAATCAAGTATTTGTCAAGCCAATGCACAAGAGGCCTTGCGACTCGTCGGTAGTAATAAACTAGCGCAACAAAATATGAAGAGTTTTACACAAAACATAATTTTTAACCTTTGTGCTAATGGCAATATCAAAGCCAATAAATATACAGGGGCAATTAATGTAGCAATTTTAATTGAATAGCGGTATTCCGGTATTATTGATAACTGGCTTGCGCACTACATGTTATGTTAAAGAGGAGTCTTGATGATTTAGGTAACATAAAGAAATCATTTAAAAAATATTTAACATCCATTAGGTAGGGTAGTGCAAACTGTACTTGATAGCCATCAATTAATTGCTGGTGGTTTTTTATTGAAGAAGATTATGTCAGATAAACAAGAGATAGGTGAGTTTATCTACAAAGTCTTTTCAGAGCTATTTTAATATTAAATGTTTTTCTCCAACTGATGATATAGTTACTAGTTAATATACTAGGCTTAATAAGCTATTAAAAATAAATTCCCTATATTTGTCAATATTGTTTTAATAAATTTAATTTAGGTTTTATTTTAACTTTTGGTGCTATTGTTTTGATTTATATGTAGGTCACACTCATTATCAACTATATTGCAGATATAAAGATAGCCATGTATATGGTGATATTCCAATATATACTTCAGGTGCGCTATTTGAGGGCGATGACTATCTTATCGATGTGAAAGGTAAATACATTAGTCTAAGATTACGGATTGATTGGATATGATGATCCGTGAGGCTGTTGCTAAAGAACCTCATAATTTTTAATTAATAAACTCACTTCTGTGAGCTTATTAATTGGCTTTTTACAATAATGAATAACATAGTTATATAGAGAATGGTATTTATAAACAAAAAATACCCTGTGATTTTTATACTCACAGGGTGTTTAAATGAAGCAAAAATAAAACTTAATTAGATATCAACACGGGGGTTGATAGAGATTTTAATATAACCAATTAGTTAGAAAGTCTCTAATAGTAACTACTAAGTATTGCAATAGATTAAACCAATTTGTCCATAGCATTATTAATGTGTATTAGTTGCAATAGATGCCAAAGGAGAAATTTAAAATAGCTTCGCCAACAAAATCTAACCTATTAGTAATATCGACACTATTTGCAGCAAGGCGATCACGTGATGATTTATCAACATTTTTTGTACTGATTAACTATACCTAGTTGGCGAAAAGATAAATAGTACACATTAATATACAAAATACTGTAATTATATACAGTAAAAGATT
The DNA here is from genome assembly GCF_963896075.1 of Proteus sp. G4415. Taxonomy (NCBI): domain Bacteria; kingdom Pseudomonadati; phylum Pseudomonadota; class Gammaproteobacteria; order Enterobacterales; family Morganellaceae; genus Proteus; species Proteus sp. G4415. The sequence continues at coordinate 6,396 of NZ_CAWQOK010000117.1, read as the reverse complement.
GCATTTCGAAAAAATTTGTCTTATCATCTCTAAATAGTGGGCAATTTGTTACTAAGCACACTAAACTTTGTTAAACCTCACTCATTTAGTGAGGTTTTTTGTTATCTGAAATTAGCGAATAACAGGCCTAAAAACATGCCCTAGTTATAAGACTAATTAAGTTAAATGGAAAAAAACTTATCAATAATATAAGGAAATATTTATGGAACACTTTACTAAAAAATCGTTATTTACCTGCGATAAAACTAATGAAAATCTCCCTAATAAACCGGGTGTAATAACACATTGCCAAGAGCTAGCGTCTGACTTAGGGTTAAGCGAAGCTTTTGCGCAATACACAATATCTTATACTTCTTGTGACAGTGTTCATGGAGAAATTATCCGTGAAGATACTGGTGCCGTTTTTATTCCGAAAAGTCAAGCGCCTAAAAATGGTTGGCCTGTCATTGTATGGAATCATGGTACGGTAGGGATAGCGCCAACTTGTGCTCCTTCATTAACACCTAAAAATAGTCGCGTATCGCAATATTTAAATACTTGGCTATCCCTTGGGTTTGCGATTGTTGCACCAGATTATCCAGGTTTAGGCTCATCAGGGTTGCATCATTATATGGATGAAAGAGCAACAGCATGGAGCGCTTTGGATAGTGCAAAAGCTGTCTTGAAAGGTGGGTTTTCGCTAAGTAATCGCTTTATCTTTATGGGGCAATCTCAAGGGGCTCATGCTGCATTTGCCTCTGTCGGCTATCAGCCTGAATATGCACCAGAATTAAATATCTTAGGTGCGATAGTGACAGGGACGCCTTATTTTAGTGATAATCTACTTGAAAACTTTATTAGTGATGGTGTTCAAGATGAAGGTGATAGAAAGCTACCTTACGCGATGTACTTATATCTTTCTGCTGCTGATAAAAATCCAAACTTAAAAGTGGAAGATTATTTCCAAGAATTAGCAATACCTTATGTTGAAAAAGCGAAAACGCTTTGTATCAGTCCATTAAGTCAATTAGTAATGGATAATAAATTAAACGCATCAAATAGCTTAAAACCTAAGTTTTACGAGCTATTAGAGCAAGAAGCGTCAAGTTTAAATTATAGAAAACTTCTTGTTGATAAGCCCGTATTTATAGGGATTGGTTTAGAAGATATTCATGTGTTAACTCGTTGGCAACAAGAGTTTGCAAGAGATGTATTGGAAGCAGGCACAAATGCATATGTATATGAATATCCGAATATTGGTCATTTAGATGTATACAATGTCTCTTTGCGAAATTCAGTGCCTTTTGTATTTGAACTGATGAAAAATGAGCATAGCAAAATAGACTAAAAACTATTTTATAACTGATTAATTTCTATCTTAATCTTATTCTTATCATTTGAATGTGGAAATATGAGTGATATGAGATGCCAGATAATGTTTTGGTTAAAAGATATCTGGTATCTCTTTTTATTTTAATTCTTTGATTTAAGGAAATAAAAAATTATTTTTATTGATAAGTTTTTATGATTTTGTCTATATCAATCTTATTGATAGATTTTTTATTCACCAAAAATAAAGTTTGCTATCTGAGTTTTTCTATGGCTTAATGATGTCACTGGTTTGGAAGTACAGACCTATTTATGTTAGTCAGTTTAAAGTTGTTCCCGTTTAGCGTTATCCTTGATACCACTTCATTGCGAATTCCTTCTAATTAATTCCCATAAGTAAAAATACCAAACAAACCACATATGCCTTATGGCAAATTAAATAAATTAAAGGAAATTCTATGTCTAATTCAATGACTGGTACAGTAAAATGGTTCGATGAAGGTAAAGGTTTTGGTTTTATTACTCCAGCAGATGGCAGCAAAGATGTATTCGTGCATTTCTCTGCAATCCAAAGTGATAACTTCAAAACATTAGCTGAAGGCCAACAAGTTTCATTTACCATGGAAAATGGTATGAAAGGCCCTGCAGCAGGCAACGTGGTGGCTCTCTAAAGGCGCTATTACAATTCGCCTCTATTTTAAATGCCCAAGTTGTCGCGGTTCACAATATAGAACATCACAATTTGATGTTACAGTGAACAATCCACACGGCGCAAAATGTATCTTTTGCAAAAGTGTGATGACAGCTCAAATGAGCTAAGCATTAAATAGTTGAATATACAAAACCTCGCTTCGGCGGGGTTTTTTTGCTATCTACAATCTTATATTGACTAAAGATAAAAAATTTATATTTTAGGGCTTGAAAAATGCTTGCTCGTTCATATTTATATATTGGGCCAATCAGATATCGCCCATAATTCAATAAATACTGAAGGAGGAATTATATGCCTAATATTAAACCTTTTTCATTATTCCCAACTTTATCTGACAATCTACTTTCAAACCGTTTTGATCAGATAGATCGCCTGTTTAGTCAGTTAACAGGCAGTAAACCAATTTCATCACCGACTCAGACTTATAATCTGAAACAGATTGATGATAACCATTATGAACTAACAGTGAGTGTGCCTGGATATCAAGAAGATGACTTATCGGTTTCATTGAAAGGAAGTCGCTTATTGATTGAAGGGAAAAAAGAAGAAAAATTAGAAGAAGACAATGATAAATGGATCCACCGAGGTATATCTCAAGGGCAGTTTACATTGCAGTTTGACCTCGGTAAAAATGTCAAAATAGAAAAAGCCGATTTATCAAGTGGACTTCTGACCATTGCTATTGAGTATGAGTTACCTGAAGAAGAAAAACGGCAAACAATAGCGATAGAAAATAAAGATAAAAGCTAATTTAGTGAGATAGCTTAAATAAGATTAAGGCTGCACATAATGTGTAGCCTTAATTTTTTGTAATAGCCTATAAATTATAATATTTGAATAAAGAAGGGCAAAATAAACCAGATGCTTAAAGAAGTGCAAGCTTACACTAGAAAAATGGATTGGGTGTTTATGGCTCGCAATAGATACACTTAATCGTTGGAGTATATGTGTTCATAACAAACCTCTTTAAGAGGGGGCACTTTATGTGAACGCATAATGAGATTTAACCATGATAGTTTATACAGTAGTAAATGTTTAAAAGATTAAATACTGTTGATACAAGAAAGTGTGTCAAAAAATGATATAGATATTTATACTAAATATTTAAAAGATAAGTTATTAGTAAATAATATACCAGTTTTTATTTATTATCTAATATAGAAATGAGTTTTCTATTATTAAAATAATGACTTCAGAATAAAGAAACGATATGATTTATTTTATTTAAATAGGAACTGTTATGAAAAAGCCACTTTCTTTATGGATAACTCAATTTTTGATTGTCTGCTGTATTATACTGATATTATATTTTTTTATAACCAATGCATCACTGTTATTAAATTTGTATAGTTTTGATATGCCCGCTGAGATAAAGATAGAAATTTATTTATGGAGTTTTATTCGTTTGTTAGTTTTAATTATACAAATATCAGCGCTTTACTTTTCCTTCAGATGCGATAAAAGGGCGCGGGTATTGACTATCTTAGCTTGGCTACCAATCATTATCGTCATGTTATGGAGCAATTTCCATGAAGGGTTAACTTCTTTGAACGAAAGTGGTATAAGCTATGATAATAATGCTCAAAGATCTGGAGGGATTATAGGTAAACTTATTCTGGCTGGATTATCCCTTTGGTTGACATCTATTATATTATTTTCAAAAAAATTAAAGCGTTATTTTCTATTTGAGAAAAGTGAATGATTTTTTTGACTACAAAAATGGATGGCTTAATAACCATCCATTTTTATTGCATAAAATATCTTGGTATAAATAATTATTAACTAAAGTATAAATACATAATTATTAGAAATAATATCTGTATACTACTCCACTTCTTGTCGTGACAAGATATTAGGTAAATTTATTTCTATCCAATCCGCAAGAAGCGTGAGTTTCTCACTTATTTGCTCACCAAGATCTGTCAAAGAGTACTCTACATGGGGTGGAACAACAGGATATGACACTCGGTTAATAAAACCATCTTGCTCCAATACTTGTAACGATTGAGACAGCATTTTCTCACTTACTCCGCCAATTTTACGTCGTAAATCACTAAAACGATGTGTTCCATCTCGTAGGGCTATTAAAATGAGTATGCCCCAACGACTTGTAACATGTTTGAGGATCTCTCTGGATGGGCACTGTTTAGAAAATAAATTTCCTTCACGTAATTGCTGCGAGAGTGTGGATATTGTCATTGTATACTTACCTTTTTGTATGTACTTACTTTTAGTAAGTTTAGGTGCTATGTTATCAAAACACAAGTGATACATTAAGGAGTTATCTTATGATTGCAATTACTGGTGCAACAGGCCTATTAGGTCAACATGTGATTGAAAACCTTCTTCAAACCGTTCCTGCTAATCAAATTGTGGCATTTGCTCGTGATGTAAAAAAAGGATCGTCTTTAAGTCAGAAAGGCGTTTTAGTACGTCAGGCGGATTACAATGATAAAGCTTCATTAATAACAGCTTTACAGGGTGTCGATAAATTACTTTTAATTTCCTCAAGTGAAGTTGGCAAACGTACCATTCAACATCGTAATGTCATTGAGGCAGCAAAATCAGCAGATGTACAATTTATTGCTTACACTAGCATATTACATGCTGATCGCTCTCCATTAAGCTTGCATGTGGAACATGTAGAAACAGAAAAAATGCTAGCTGATTCTGGGATATCTTACACTTTATTACGAAATGGCTGGTATACAGAAAATTATCTGGCAAGTGTCCCTGCAGCAATTGAGCATGGCGTTTTTCTGGGGGCGGCTGGTGATGGCAAAATAGCTTCAGCCACTCGGGCCGATTATGCATTGGCTGCTGCTCGGGTAATTAGTGAAGAAGGACATATAGGTAAAGTGTATGAGCTTGCGGGTGATGAAGCTTGGACATTAGAGCAATTGGCTAAGGAATTGACTAAACAAAGCGGGAAGCAAGTGATATATAACAATTTAAGTCAGGCCGATTTTGTCGCTGCGTTAAAAACGGCAGGCTTACCCGATAAATTATCAAATATGCTGGCTGATTCTGATATCGGCGCATCCAAAGGTGGATTATTTGATGATAGTCATACCCTAAGTAAATTAATTGGCCGACGTACAACAACACTTGCGGAGAGTATCAAAGCAATATTGTAAATCGATAGCTAATATCTATTCTATTTTCAGTTTAATTTTTTGGCACCCTAAGAGTTGAAATTTTGGGTTTCACATGCAGGGTGCCTTTCATAAGCATTATTATTTATGATAGGTGAGCATCAATTAATAAAAGATTAATTTTAGTCGTAAAATAGTAGGATAGACTGCTACACTAGGTAACAAAAATGAATATAACTAAATGATATTGAAAAATATTTATTCAGCTTAATAGGACTTTATATGAAGCTAGTTTCAGCGATATTATTAACTTTATTTTTTGTTTCAGGATGTTCGACATCACAGTCTGATATTGATAAATATGAGCAATCGAGTAAAGATGCGATGAAGCCAGATCCATATTCTGACAGCGTAATCAATACGATTAGACAGCACCAGAAGATCACCGTATGTAATAGTAAAATTGGTGGGTGCTATTGATTTAATACGGCACAGCTTTAAGGTTAAACAATATACTTTAGGATATTCTGTGCAATTAAAGACACAGATGCGTTACCATCAATAATAATGTCAGCACTCAGCTTTTCTCTTTCTGTCATTGCCGTATATGAGGGCCGTGAGTAGATTAAGTACTCTTCTAAATAATGAATAATATCATTTCCACTTTTCTCTTTATAATCACGCAATATTCTTCTTGCTAATGCGATATCTAGTGGTGTATCAATAAAAAAAGCATAGTCGATCATCTGTTGTAGCGCTGGGTGAGATCTGGCAAAAGGATAATCCAAAATGATATGAGTATATTGAGACTCTTCTATCGTCTGATTAACTTGTTCAACAAATGGCTTTATATCCCATTCGCTATAATTACCACCTTGTTCTATCCACTCATCGAGATCTTCAGGTGCTGTAGGGCAGTCGAAATCATCAAAATGAAGGCATTTGCTTGATGGAAGCTTTTCTCTTATATAATGAGAAAGTGCTGTTTTGCCGCCACCTGCAATTGAGGTGATAGAGATAATTATAGGTGATTTTATAGAACTCATTGTTAGCTCATAATCAAAATAAAATTGCATAGGATATTATATAGACTAATTTATATTAAGTATAATTTATTTATAGTATTCTGAATAAGTTCAGTTTTTAGAAAAACTTAATTAATTATAGTAAGAGGTAGGAATTAATAAACTATACTATATATTAATATAACTCAATAAGTAACATCGATTTTTTGATTATAAAATAAGCGGTATTGTTTGTAAAAATAGTTATAATAACCAG
>NZ_CAWQOK010000116.1:0-3413 GCF_963896075.1 Proteus sp. G4415 | reverse complement strand
ATACCAAGAACTTTTTATCCCCTATAAACTGATATTTTTGATTATTGCTTTTATCACAAAAGTCTTTTGCTTTATAGCTTGTTTTTAGAACAATAAAAAAGACTATACTGTCCACCATGACGATGAGGCACCCAATAAGGTGTCACAAATATCAACTTAATTCCCCTACTGTTATTACCATTTTCAGGAGAGATGTATGAGTGTTCCCGTTTTAGGTCTTGGTACTTTTCGCTTAAAAGACGATGCGGTTATAAATTCTGTAAAAACTGCACTAGAACTAGGTTATCGTGCTATTGATACAGCACAAATTTATGAAAATGAAGCTGCTATAGGACAAGCCATTGCAGAAAGTGGTATATCTCGCGACGCGCTTTACATCACAACAAAAATCTGGGTAGAAAATTTAAGTAAAGATAAATTAATTCCTAGTTTGAAACAAAGCTTAAGTGATTTACAAACAGATTATGTTGACTTAACTCTAGTACACTGGCCATCACCAAATGATGCAGTTTCTGTTAAAGAATTTATGCAAGAGTTATTAGCTGCGAAACAGATGGGATTAACGCGAGAAATTGGTATTTCAAATTTTACCATTCCATTAATGGAACAAGCTATTGCTGCCGTTGGTGTTGAAAATATCGCAACAAACCAAATCGAATTATCACCTTATTTACAAAATCATAAAGTGGTAAATTGGGCTAAACAGCATGGCATTCATATTACATCTTATATGACTCTAGCTTACGGCAAAGCATTAAAAGATGAAACAATACAAACCATTGCTAAAAAACACAATGCAACACCAGCACAAATCATTTTAGCTTGGGCTATGAATGAAGGTTATTCTGTTATTCCATCTTCAACAAAACGTGAAAATTTAGCCAGTAATTTACTCAGCGTAAATATCAAATTGGATAGTGAAGATAAACAAGCGATTGCAAAGTTAGATTGTCATGATCGTTTAGTTAGCCCAGAAGGTTTAGCGCCTCATTGGGATTAAGATTAACCAATTTAAATCGTAATATAGGTGATATTATTTTTATCACCTATATGTTTTAACCTACTTTTTTAGCAATATACTCACTCAGAGAATCAATAAATACACGGATGCGTTGGCTAACCACTTTTTCACTATAATAAACGGCATTAAAAGGCATAGCTATAGGTTGCAGTTTATCGGGGAATAATTCGATAAATCGACCATTTTCGATATCATTAACCACCATAAAATCGGAAAGGCAAGCAATACCATTACCTTCGAGACACAATTGTCTTATCGTTTCTCCACTATTCGACGATATTCCCATAGGAGCTTCTAATAATTGTCCATTCTCTCGCTCAATAGGCCATGTGTTTAGTGATACTGGTTCAGTAAAAGTTAGACAAGTATGGTCAAGCAGATCTTCTGCGATTTTAGGCTGTCCATAACGGGCGAGATAGTCCGGGGTCGCAACGATTTTTCGATAACTATTCAATAGTGGTTTTGCCCGTAAACTGGAATCCGTTAAATTACCGACTCTAATCGCGATATCTACTTTACGTTCAATAAGATTGATAAATGTTTCAGATGAAACTAAAGAGAGGGTTATTTGAGGATATTTTTGCTGAAATTGTTTAATAAAAGGCACCAGTAGATGCAAAACAACCGGCGTTGCGGCATCAATACGTAATAGACCCTGTGGTGTTTTTTGTGTATTAATTAATTCATCTTCAGCTAATTTCATATCTTGCAAGATAACTTGCATACGATGAAAGTAATGCTCCCCCTCTTCCGTTAAACTCAATTGTCGCGTAGTCCGATTTAATAAATTAACGCCTAGCTTTGACTCAAGTTTTTTTACCGTACGACTAACAGCAGAATTGGCTAATGCTAATTTTTCTGCAGCACGTGTAAAACTACCACTTTCAACTACTGCAATAAAAACTTGGACTTCTTCTGAGGTGGCTTTCATTATTGACCTTAGAAACGAGTGAATAATAACCTAATAACGAATCACTCTTATTATATAAGATATACGCTAATTGCTTTAAAAAATTATTTCTATATTTTTATAGTTAGTTTTTCTCAAGCAATTAGCGATATATTATCTGACACTTTATTCATTATTAATAAAGCGCATAAGCTGTTGTCGAAGTTGTTTATTATCTTGCTTTAATCGTTCATTTTCATCCAACAATGTCAAGGCGATTGCAATACCATGCCAATCCAATGCTAACTCTCGATGAAGTTTTAACGCCCGATGTACAACAACAACTGCATCATCATTGAAAAACCACTCCTGGGTGGTAATTTCTACAGGCTCAATAACCCCTAATTCAACAATTTCTTGAAGTTCCTCTTTGGAAACACCAGTATGATGACAAAGCTCAGTCATAGTAAATATTGTTGTTAATTGTGCCATTATTTATTCTCCCAGTTTTTACGTGGATTATAATCGGCTTGGGCTTCGGCGAGTTGTTGCCATAATGAATGTGTTTTTTCATCCACTTTAGGTGGCATGACGACTTTCAAAATGGCATAGAGATCACCACTCTTTTGCTTACTTACTAAGCCTTTTCCTTTAATTCTCAGGCGTTGACCTGCCTGACTAGCGGGAGGAATAGTAAGTAAAATTTTATCTTTAAGTGTAGGAATAGCAATTTTAGTACCTAATGCGGCTTCCCAAGGTGCAATAGGAACCACAATTTCAAGATCATGCCCTTTTACATCAAATAATGGGTGAGGTGCAATACGAATAGTTAGCCATAAATCACCATTTTCTCCGCCATTCTCCCCAGCAGTACCTTGGCCTTTTAAACGAATACGTTGTCCATCAACAACACCGGCAGGAATTTTGACATTCAAGGTCTTAGGAATTTCTTTCTCTATCATGCCAAAGACATTATAAACCGGTAAATGGTAGCTAATGGTACGCTTATGCTCTTCTTGTGCTTCTTCAAGAAAAACTGGTAATTCAATTTCTAGATCTTGTCCACGTTGTCTAGGTGCTTGACGTGAATGGCGCCCTTCAAAAGGCGAACCTTGACCAAAGAAAGAAGCATAAAGATCGTCAAAATCTTCCTGACTAAAACTTTGTTGGTTTGAATGTGAATTGTTGTGCTGTGTAAATTGTTTAAATTTCGGATCATTGCGGTGAGCCCAAAGTTCGTCATATTCAGCTCTGCGCTGTTCATCACCAAGAATTTCCCAAGCTTGCGCTATTTCTTTAAAACGCTCCTCAGCATCTGGCTCTTTACTTACATCTGGGTGATATTTTTTCGCTAAACGGCGATAAGCAGTTTTAATTGTTTTCATGTCATCAGTGGGTTTTACCCCCATAATGGCGTAATAATCCTTTAATTCCATAGTGATATCTCGATTATGTTAAACATTAAATACCCTACATCTATAGATTATAGGACAGAGAACGCTT
>NZ_CAWQOK010000115.1:0-17118 GCF_963896075.1 Proteus sp. G4415 | reverse complement strand
AACAATTTTGGAAAACCATTTCAAAATGTTTATAAACAGCACACAAAAAGCACAAAGTATAAAAAATGTTACATTTAGCGATTTTTTAGTTATATTTAGCATTTGAGATGGTGATCACGGTAGTTTATCCTGAAAAACACTATATTCTGCCCATCTAAAGTCTAGATATAAACTTATTGAATATTTTTTCAAATTTTAGAAGATTTTTATTCTTTTAAAATCTAGCTTTTTTAGTATGTGGTAATTGAAGATATTGAGATAACACCAGGCACTCAATGCGCTCATTTATTCATAATAAAATTTATGCAGTGATTGCTTTGTAAAAAGGCAATGACTCACTTTATTTTTCATTATTTTTTTACCGCGTTATTTCGGAGAGTATTATGGATACAACCAAAGCTGGTTCTATCGCACAGGGTAATACCCAAAGTGATTACAAAACATGGCGTAAGTCAGACACAGTATGGATGCTCGGTTTGTATGGTACAGCTATCGGTGCTGGCGTTCTGTTTTTACCTATCAATGCCGGGATTGGTGGCTTAATTCCTCTGTTGATTATGTTAGTACTTGCTTTTCCTATGACCTTTTTTGCACACCGTGGTATGTGTCGCTTTGTGCTATCAGGTAAAAATCCAGGTGAAGATATTACTGAAGTGGTTGAAGAACACTTTGGTAAAACAGCAGGTGTATTAATCACTCTGCTCTATTTCTTTGCTATTTATCCTATCTTGTTGGTTTACAGTGTCGCTATCACTAATACGGTAGAAAGCTTTATTGTTCACCAAATGCATATGACAGCACCACCTCGTGCGATTTTATCACTGGTACTGATTGTCGGTATTATGTGTATCATTCGCTTTGGTGAACAAGCTATTGTTAAAGCAATGAGTGTCTTAGTATTCCCATTCGTTGCCATCTTGATGGTACTTGCTTTATACCTCATTCCTGAATGGAATGGTGCCATTCTTGATACGCTCTCTTTTGATCACGCCTCAACTTCAGGTATGAGCCAAGGCTTGTTAGTAACCTTATGGTTAGCTATCCCTGTGATGGTGTTCTCTTTTAACCACTCACCTATCATCTCTGCTTTTGCTGTGGCAAAACGCGAAGAGTACGGTGACAATGCAGAGAAAAAATGTTCACGCATCTTAGCTTATGCTCATATTATGATGGTGATCACTGTTATGTTCTTCGTGTTTAGCTGCGTATTTAGCTTAACACCAGAAAATTTAGCTGAAGCAAAAGAGCAAAACATCAGTATTCTGTCTTATCTTGCTAACCACTTTGAAGCACCCGTTATCGCTTACATTGCACCTTTCATTGCCTTTGTTGCGATTACTAAATCTTTCTTAGGTCACTATTTAGGGGCTCGTGAAGGTTTCAATGGCTTAATTATCAAAGGGATGCGTGGAATTGGTAAGAATATCGAAAAAGATCGTTTAAACAAAATCACAGCTCTGTTTATGTTGGTTACAACGTGGATCGTTGCAACATTAAACCCAAGTATCCTTGGTATGATTGAAACACTGGGTGGCCCAATCATCGCAATGTTACTGTTCTTAATGCCTATGTATGCTATCCGTAAAGTACCAGCGATGAAAAAATATCAAGGCCATATTAGCAACGTATTTGTTGTTATCATGGGTCTGATTGCAATCTCAGCGGTTTTCTACACCTTAGGTAATACTTTCATTAATTATTTCTTTAACTAATAAGTTTATCGATGGCTACTTTCTAAAATGAAAGTAGCCATATCGCTACAGTCTACAAAACAGTTTTCATTCTAATAACACACAGTGCGCCTTTAAATTAGGGAGGCGAATATTATGGTTAGCGTTTTTGATATTTTTAAAATCGGTATTGGACCTTCAAGCTCACACACGGTAGGCCCAATGAAAGCAGGTAAAGAATTTGTCGATTTACTTGCTGAGAAAAACCTTCTCTCCTCTGTTTCCCGCGTAGTCGTTGATGTGTATGGCTCTTTATCTCTAACAGGTAAAGGTCACGCAACAGATATCGCGATTATTATGGGATTAGCCGGTAATTTACCTGATACGGTTGATATTGACGCTATCGCACCTTTTATTAAACAAGTCGAAAATACCGGACGTTTGATGTTAGCTAATGGTGCTCAAGAGGTTGATTTCCCCGCGGTTGGAGGCATGAATTTTCATAAAAGTAATTTACCTCTTCATGAAAATGGTATGACTATCAGCGCCTATAATGGCGAACAACTTCTGTTGAAAAAAACCTATTACTCCATTGGTGGCGGCTTTATTGTTGATGAAGAGCATTTTGGTCAGCCCGAAGAGAATAAAGTTGAAGTACCTTATCCTTATCAATATGCTGCTGATTTACGACGTCACTGTAAGGAAACCGGTCTCTCTCTTTCTGCACTGGTGATGCAAAATGAGCTTGCATTACGCAGTAAAGAAGAGATCTCAGCCCATTTTGCTGCCGTTTGGGAGGTAATGAAATCAGGTATCGAGCGCGGTGTTAATACCGAAGGCTTATTACCGGGACCATTACGTGTTCCTCGTCGCGCATCTGCGTTACGTCGTATGTTAGTGACTGAAGATAAAACCACCACCGATCCTATGACAGTGGTTGATTGGATCAATATGTTTGCATTAGCCGTAAACGAAGAGAATGCAGCCGGTGGACGTGTTGTAACAGCACCCACTAATGGCGCATGCGGTATTATTCCTGCCGTACTCTCCTATTACGATAAATTTATTCGCCCAGTCAATGAAAACTCCTATACACGCTTTTTCTTAGTGGCCGGTGTTATTGGGTCGCTGTACAAAATGAATGCCTCTATTTCCGGTGCTGAAGTGGGTTGTCAAGGTGAAGTCGGTGTAGCCTGCTCAATGGCTGCTGGCGCTTTAACTGAACTGCTAGGGGGTAGTCCTGAGCAAGTCTGTATTGCGGCTGAAATCGCGATGGAGCATAACTTAGGTCTTACTTGTGATCCGGTTGCAGGACAAGTACAGGTGCCTTGTATCGAGCGTAATGCTATTGCTGCCGTACAAGCGGTAAACTCAGCACGGATGGCGCTTCGTCGTGTCAGTGATCCACGTATCTGTTTAGATAAAGTCATCGAGACTATGTATGAAACAGGTAAAGATATTAATTCTAAATATCGTGAAACATCGCAAGGTGGCTTAGCCATTAAAGTCTCTTGCGATTAATTTAACACTTTGACATGATTGTTACCCATAAATAATGCCAGCTTTTGCTGGCATTATTTATTTTTGCTCCCCCGTCCTATATCTCTTCAATCACATCATAATAATTTTATATTTTTTATTACAATGGCAGTATCATGTGACACCGAGCATATCTTCTAAAGTCCAATATCTATAAACCTATAAATCTATTGGTCATATTTATATTATTAGCTAAAGTTGATTAATTAGAGGGTTATTCGCTCAATAAGTAGCAACAGAGCGACACATTTTTTCTTGATCTGTTGAATCGATAGCATTGATGCATTATCACTCATGTAGCTCTACACGGGATAAAAAGAGAACCAAAATGAAATCAGATATTGAAATTTCCCATCAAGCACCGCTTTTACCCATCCAAGATATTGCTAAAAAAATAAATGTAGACCAAGACGATATTGAATTTTATGGCAAATACAAAGCCAAGTTTAGCCAGAGTATTTGGTCAAAAATCACCTCAAAAAAACAGGGTAAATTGGTGCTTGTCACTTCCATTAATCCCACACCAGCAGGTGAAGGTAAAACCACCGTTACGGTAGGATTAGGACAAGCCCTTAATCAATTAGGCAAAAGTGCCATTATTGCATTACGCGAACCCTCCTTAGGCCCTTGTTTTGGTCTAAAAGGAGGAGCGGCTGGCGGTGGATATTCACAAGTTGTACCGATGGAAGATCTCAATCTTCATTTTACCGGTGATTTTCATGCTATCACCTCTGCAAATAATTTATTAGCAGCGATGTTAGATAACTCGCTTTATCAAGGTAATCCCCTTAACATTAATCCTAAAAAGATTATTTTTAAGCGCTGTATGGATATGAATGATCGCGCACTACGTCATTTAGTGATTGGATTAGGTGGCGACAAAGATGGGGTGGTTAGAGAAGATAGCTTTGTTATCACCGTTGCTAGCGAAATTATGTCTATCCTTTGTTTAGCAAAAGATATTAATGATTTAAAACAGCGCTTAGCACGTATCATCGTTGCATATAACTATGAAGGCGAGCCTGTTAGTGCTGAAGATCTCAACGCTGTCGGCGCTATGGCAACCTTACTTAAAGATGCCCTTAATCCTAATTTAGTACAAACGTTAGAAAATACCCCCGCGATTATTCATGGTGGCCCTTTTGCCAACATTGCCCATGGCTGTAATAGCCTAAGAGCGACTAAACTTGCTCTTCAACTGGCTGATATCACTGTAACAGAAGCGGGATTTGGTGCTGATCTAGGTGCGGAAAAATTCTTTGATATCAAATGTCGCATAGGCGACTTACAACCAGACTGCGCTGTTTTAGTCGTTACCACTAAGGCATTAAAATATAATGGTGGCTTAGGCAAAACACAGTGGGATCACGAAAATCTCACCGCTTTAGCAACGGGGATCGAAAATCTAGGTAAGCATATTGAAAATCTGAAAAAATATGGTGTTCCGGTTATTGTTACAGTAAATGCTTATGTGACAGACTCTGCTAAAGAGCATGAATTTATCGCCCAATATTGCCAGCAAAGAGGATGTCGTTTTGCCATTAGTCAAGTATGGGAGAAAGGTGGCGCGGGTGGTATTGAATTAGCCAATCAGGTTATTGATACACTAGAAAATGATGCACCACAGTTTCAATTACTCTACCCTGATAATATGCCTTTAAAGCAAAAGATAGAGACCATTGCTCAAGAAATTTATGGTGCAAAAGGGGTGACTTACAATGCTAACGCCCAAGAGATGCTAACAAAAATCGAGGATATGGGCTTTGGCCATTTCCCTATTTGTATGGCAAAAACGCAATATTCTCTATCAGATGATCCCGCATTACTTGGTCGCCCGACTGATTTTACCATTAATATCCGGGAAGTGTATGTCAGTGCTGGTGCAGGCTTTGTTGTTGCATTAACGGGCACAATAAATACGATGCCAGGATTACCTAAAAAACCGGCAGCAATGGCGATGGACGTTGATGATCATGGGGCAATAAAAGGACTGTTCTAAGGCACTTAAAACCTGCTCAATAAAGAATGCCAGTTAATACTGGCATTCTTATTTTAAATGGGTGAGTTTTTCAGTAATTATGAGCTTAATTAA
This sequence comes from Proteus sp. G4415, assembly GCF_963896075.1. Taxonomy (NCBI): domain Bacteria; kingdom Pseudomonadati; phylum Pseudomonadota; class Gammaproteobacteria; order Enterobacterales; family Morganellaceae; genus Proteus; species Proteus sp. G4415. The sequence continues at coordinate 11,817 of NZ_CAWQOK010000115.1, read as the reverse complement.
CCAAAAAGCGCATTAAACCAACCAGAGACTGTTTTAACCACAAAGTCCCAGATACGACTAAAGAACCCCCCTTCTTCAACCGCTTCTTTTACCACTAATGGACGCTGCTCAATCACTTCATCGTTTAGTAAGAAATTCACTGTTCCTACGACTTGATTTTGTGTTAATGGTGCTTCTAATTCGGGGTTAGTCAATGTAAAAGAGGCTTTTAAGTTCTTTAACTCTCCTTTAGGAATGGTGATTGATGCATCTTTAGCAACACCTAAAGCCACTTCACCTTTATCGCCATACCATACTTTTTGCGTAGTCAGGGGCACGTTCTCTTTTACAGGTGTCACGGTTTCAAAAAAGCGGAAACCCCAGCCGAGTAATCTTTCACTTTCAGCAAAACGCACTTTATCTGATGGCGCCCCTAAAACCACTGCAATCAGACGCATATTTCCTTCGGTTGCCGAAGAGACAAGGTTATAGCCAGCCCCATTGGTATGCCCGGTTTTTACACCGTCGACATTCATATTTTTATTCCACAATAGACGGTTACGATTTGGCTGGCGAATATTGTTGAAGGTAAATTCTTTTTCTTTATGAATATCATATTCTGAAGGTACATCGCGGATCATGGCAGCTGTTAATAACGCCATATCTTGTGCTGTGGTGTACTGCCCTTCAGAATCTAGACCGTGTACTGTTTTAAAGTGAGTGTTTTTTAAACCTAAATTCGCGGCATAGGTATTCATAAGATCAACAAAGGTTTCTTGGCTACCGGCAACATGTTCTGCCAACGCAATACTGGCATCATTACCAGATTGGATCACCATACCTCGATTTAAGTCGATCACTTTAACTCGATCGCCTGGTTTTAAAAACATCAAGGATGAGCCCTTTAAAACAGGATTACCCGTCGCCCAAGCATTGCGCCCAACAATAACAATATCATCGGGCGACATACGTCCCTCTTTTATCGCTTGTCCTACCACATAACTACTCATTATTTTGGTTAGACTGGCAGGATCTAGGCGCTCTTCAGGCTTCTCTGAAGCAAGTATTTTTCCACTGTTATAATCCATTAATACGTAAGATTTAGCCTCAATTTGAGGCGGCACAGGATTATTCACCGCAAAAGTAGGACTAGAAATAATTAGCAGTAAACCCATTCCCGCGGTAACCTTAGCCAATACGGATGGAAGATTTGTTTTCATTACCGATCACCCTTTTATATCAATTTGTTAAAGCTTTCCTACTATAGGGCTTTATGGAATAAGACGCCAACATTGATAGATAAAGATTTATCTTATATTCATATTTAACGCCCTACAGAGGGAATTTTTGTTACTTATCGTGGTTTAGGAGACCTTTATGTTAAAAGTCTGGGGTAGAAAAAACTCATCGAACGTTAAAAAAGTCCTGTGGTGTTTAAAAGAGCTTCAAGCTCCTTACGAACAAATTGATGTCGGAGGCCCTTTTGGTGGACTTCATGAGGCCAACTATTTAGCACTCAATCCCAATGCATCTATTCCTACCTTACAAGATGCTGATTTTGCCTTATGGGAGTCAAATACCATAATTCGTTATTTATGTACCAAATATGAAAATTATCATCTCTACCCAACCGATGTAAAGCAACGCGCAAACGTTGAAAAATGGATGGATTGGTCGAATGGTAGCCTTTTTTCTCCAATCCAACAAATGATGATAAATCTTGTTCGCACACCAAAAGAGCAGCAAGATCCACAGCTTGTACAGAGCCTAAAAGCGAAATTAAACCAACTGATCAAAATTGCCGATGATCAACTGGCTAAAACAGCTTATTTTGCCGGTGACTATTTTTCATTAGCTGATATCGCTATTGCTCCTTTGGTATACCCATGGCTAGAGGTTTGCCAAGAAGGTGCAAATTATCCACATCTACAACGCTGGTTTGCACAATTAAGTGAAAATCAGATCTTCCGTGATGTCGTTTTACTGCCGGTAAATTAACTCATTGGCATTTTGTCGGGATCAGGATAGTGATAATGGAATCCGAGATCTCGGCAAATCTCCTGACCGTCGATCTCTCGTGCTGGCGGTTTATCTTCTAGAGCAAATTCAGGGGGAGTAAGATCTAACTGTGCAGCAACACGGCTGTAAAAATCTTTCTTTTTAGGATGAATAGGGGCACATAAATTATATAAACGGCCTCCTTCATTTTGAGCAAGCAGTTGCTCTATCGCAAAAATAACATCGTCTAAATGCACTAAATTGACACTCTGATGTGCACCTTTGACCTGTTTTTTACCGGATAAAAAGCGTCCTGCATGACGACCAGGCCCAACTAACCCCGCCAAACGTAAAATATCGACGGTCGTAAGTGGTAAGCGATGTAACCAATTTTCAACTTCCGCTATCATCTTAGCGGATTGCGTTTCCGGCCTAATATCAACTTCTTCTGTAATAACACCACTTTGATTGCCATATACTGAAGTAGAGCTAATATAAATCACTCTTGTCACATGCCGAGACATGGCGCTATCCACTAATGTTTGTATCCCTTCAACATAATCATATCCTCCCCCCGCCGCACTGGGAGGTAATGTAATAATCAGTACGTCAGTTTCCATTAAGTAATCAAAATCATCTCTATCACACTCAATAGCCGGTGTTAAATTCATTAGACAACAATCAACACCACTCATTCGTGCTGCTTCTACACCATCTTCTGTGGTTTTTGTTCCTTTTACTTGATACCCCGCTTCACGCAAGGCATTGGCAAGTGGTAATCCTAACCAACCTAATCCGACTATCGTGATCCGTTTCATTTTCTACCCCTACTTTCATGGCTTATTTAAATTATGTAACAAAACTTAATTTTATCCATTACTGATAAAAACTGCTTAAGCGTTATATATATTTAGCCTGCTTTAATATACTGGCGCACTTACTCGGTTAAGTAAAGAAAAGAAATATTAAAATTCTCTAAAAAAACATAAGGTTACAATTTATTTAAATTATTATTAAAAAATAGGTTGCTTTTTACTTTATAAATCAGGTAGGTTGAAAGGCAGACAAATTCTAAATACTGGTTAATTATTTATAACGGGTATTTTTATTCGCTAGGAAAACATTATGTATAGCATTCAATTAAACCACCATCATCACCATCATCCTGACTAGTCTTTCAGGCGATGAGTGCTGGAAGACGTTTAGGTAACGCTTCCGGTGGTCTGAGTGCAGACAATAAAATAAAAACCCCGGAAGGCAACTTCCGGGGTTTTTTTATAGCTAAATTTCATAACAAGAATACGGACAAAGATAGGGTAACATTATGTTAGATAAAGCAAGATTACGAATTGCCATGCAAAAATCAGGTCGTTTAAGTGATGATTCACGAGCACTTTTAGCGCGTTGTGGCATTAAAATAAACTTAAACCAACAACGCCTTATCGCTTATGCGGAAAATATGCCTATCGATATTTTACGTGTCAGAGATGATGATATCCCCGGTTTAGTGATGGACGGAGTGGTTGATTTAGGCATTATTGGTGAAAACGTATTAGAAGAAGAATTACTAAAACGCCGAGCACAAGGAGAAAATCCAAGTTATATCACACTGCGTCGTCTTGACTTTGGTGCTTGCCGTTTATCTCTTGCTGCACCGGTTGATTTTGATTATCAAGGGGTTGAATGCCTCAATAATACCCGTATTGCCACCTCTTACCCTAATCTATTAAAACGTTATTTAGACCAAAAAGGGATCACCTTTAAATCTTGCTTATTAAATGGCTCCGTTGAAGTCGCACCTCGAGCCGGTCTGGCTGATTCTATTTGTGATTTAGTTTCTACTGGCGCCACATTAGAAGCCAATGGATTAAAAGAAGTAGAAGTTATTTATCGTTCTAAAGCTTGTTTAATTCAACGTGACGGTGAAATGGACGCAACAAAACAAGCCCTTATCGATCGCTTAATGACGCGTATTCAAGGAGTTATTCAAGCGCGCGAATCAAAATACATTATGTTACACGCGCCAAGTGATTGCCTTGAAGATGTTATCGCCCTATTACCGGGTGCTGAGCGCCCGACCATCCTTCCTTTAGCGGGTGATCAAAATCGAGTAGCAATGCACATGGTCAGCAGTGAAACCCTCTTTTGGGAAACGATGGAAAAACTAAAAGCATTAGGGGCAAGTTCAATTCTTGTTTTACCAATTGAAAAAATGATGGAATAAGGTGAGATGATGAAAACGGCGTTTAATACATTAAACTTCTGGGATAAATGCACCCAACAGCAACAACAACAGCTACTCACTCGCCCAGCGATATCCGCATCAGCGTCTATTACAGAGCAAGTTGCTACGATTATTTCTCAGGTACGCAACGATGGGGATAAAGCCCTTAAGGCACTGAGTCAAAAATATGATAAAGCGGCTCCCGATAGCGTATTGGTGACAAAAACACAGATTGACGTGGCTTGTGCAAGGCTCAATAACGAAATCAAACAAGCAATAGCGCAAGCCATGAGCAATATACGCCGTTTTCATGAAGCGCAAATTCCTAAAACCATTGAGGTAGAAACGCAACCTGGTGTATTTTGCCAACAAGTCAGTCGCCCTATTGATGCAGTAGGACTTTATATTCCCGGAGGATCAGCGCCTTTACTCTCAACTGTGATGATGTTGGGGCTACCGGCCCGTATTGCCGGTTGTCGCAAAATAATTTTATGCTCTCCGCCACCGATTGCTGATGAAATTTTGTATATTGCGCAACAAATTGGTATTGATGAAATATTCCAAGTCGGTGGTGCTCAAGCCATTGCTGCGATGGCTTTTGGTACAGAGTCTATCCCAAAGGTAGATAAAATTTTCGGCCCGGGAAATGCCTATGTGACAGAAGCAAAACGCCAAGTCAGCCAATCGCTACAAGGTGCGGCTATTGATATGCCAGCCGGCCCTTCGGAAGTATTAGTGATTGCTGATGCCGATGCTCATCCTGCCTTTATTGCCGCTGATTTACTATCACAAGCAGAGCACGGTCCTGACTCACAAGTGGTGCTATTAACCCCAGATGAAGCCCTTGCCAAAGCGGTCATTAGCGAGACGCAAGCCCAATTAACACAATTAACTCGCGCAGAAATAGCACAACAAGCCTTAGCCGAAAGTCGTGTCATTATCACCCGTGATCTCAACCAATGTATTGAAATCAGTAATCGCTATGGGCCTGAACACTTAATTATTCAGACTAATGATGCAGACTCACTTGTTGATAGCATTACTAGCGCCGGCTCAGTGTTCTTAGGGGCTTGGTCTCCTGAATCGGCGGGAGATTACGCTTCTGGCACCAATCACGTACTACCTACATACGGTTATACCGCCACCTATTCGAGTTTAGGCTTAGCCGATTTTATGAAGCGTATGACCATACAAAAACTGACTGCTCAAGGTTTGGCTGATTTAGCCAATACCATTGAAATATTAGCGCAAGCAGAGCAATTAACTGCACATAAAAATGCCGTCACACTTCGCGTTAACGCCTTGGCTCAAGGAGATAACTAGCTATGAACACGCCCTTTGATATTACCCTATTAGCCAGAAAAAATGTTCGCCAGTTAACCCCTTATCAATCAGCGAGACGTTTAGGTGGAAATGGCTCGGTTTGGTTAAATGCCAATGAATACCCTACCGCTCCTGACTTTACGTTTAATGAAAAAAATTTAAACCGCTACCCTGAGTGTCAGCCTGTTAACGTAATTAATCGCTATGCAGCATATGCAGGCGTCCAACCTGAGCAAGTGTTAGTTAGCCGAGGTGCCGATGAAGCGATAGAACTACTGATCCGTGCTTTTTGTGAGCCCGGTAAAGATGCTGTTCTCTATTGTCCACCCACTTATGGTATGTACAGCGTCAGTGCGGAAACCTTTGGTGTAGAACAGCGTATTGTCCCTGCTCTTGCTGATTGGGAGCCTGATGTCAAAGCCATTGCATCACAACTTGATAATGTAAAACTTATCTACCTATGCAGTCCCAATAACCCAACGGGCAATATCGTTGAGCCTTCACTGATCCGCGAAGTATTAGCATTAGCAAAAGATAAAGCCATTGTGGCTATTGACGAAGCTTATATTGAGTTTTGTCCTCAAGCATCACTAGTCACTTGGTTAAAAGAGTATCCGAATTTAGTCATTTTGCGAACTCTCTCTAAAGCTTTTGCATTAGCGGGACTGCGTTGTGGCTTTGCACTTGCCAATTCACCTGTTATTGAATTATTACTTAAGGTGATCGCCCCTTACCCACTGTCTACCCCGGTTGCTGATATTGCGGCACAAGCATTAACTGACCAAGGTATAGAAGCGATGAAACAACGGGTAACGGAAATTGTACGCAATAGAACATATTTAGCGGATGCACTAAAAAATTTACCCAATGTTGAACAGGTTTATTGTAGTGAAACCAACTATATTTTAGTGAAATTCACTGATGCTGATTGTGTTTTCCGCAGTTTATGGGATCAAGGGATTATTTTACGCGATCAACAGCGTCAATATGGGCTGACAGGTTGTTTACGCATCTCTATCGGTACACGTCAAGAGTGTGATAGCGTGATAACCGCTATAAAAAATAGACAAACGGCAAACGTATAAACATCACTAATGATAACAATAAAAAATCACCACTGAGGGATCTCAACCATGAGCCAGAAAATTCTTTTTATCGATCGTGATGGTACTTTGATCACAGAGCCACCAACCGATCACCAAGTTGATAGTCTCAATAAGCTTGCCTTTGAAAATGGCGTTATTCTCGCATTACTCAACTTACAACAGGCGGGCTATAAGCTTATTATGATCACCAATCAAGATGGGCTTGGTACAGACAGTTTTCCACAAGCGGACTTTGAACCCCCTCATAATCTCATGATGCAGATTTTTTCTTCACAAGGTATTGTTTTTGATGAAGTATTAATCTGCCCTCATAAACCTGAAGACAACTGTCCTTGTCGTAAACCTGAAACAGGGTTAGTCACCCAATATCTGGTTGAAAGTGCTCTTGATAAAACCAATAGCTATGTGATTGGTGATAGACAAACCGATCTACAATTAGCTGAAAATATGGGGATCAACGGATTACGTTATAACGCCAATGAATTAAGCTGGTCAGCTATCAGTGAATTGCTGACGAAAAAAGATCGCTACTCCCACGTTGAACGTAAAACCAAAGAGACACAAATTGCCATTGATATCTGGCTTGATCGTGAAGGCGAGAGCCAAATTAGCACTGGAGTTGGTTTTTTTGATCATATGCTAGATCAAATTGCCACCCACGGTGGCTTTCGTATGAATATCAATGTACAAGGGGATTTAGTCATTGACGATCACCACACCGTTGAAGATACAGGCCTTGCACTCGGCGAAGCACTGCGAGAAGCATTAGGTAATAAACGCGGCATTGCACGTTTTGGTTTTACTTTGCCTATGGATGAATGCCTAGCAAGTTGTGCGCTAGATATTTCTGGACGCCCTCACCTTGAATATAAAGCAGAATTTAAATATCAGCGCGTTGGTGATTTAAGCACAGAGATGATTGAGCACTTTTTCCGCTCTCTCTCTTACACTATGGGCTGCACTCTACACTTAAAATCAAAAGGCAAAAACGATCACCACAAAGCAGAAAGTCTGTTTAAAGTATTTGGTCGTACCTTACGCCAAGCTATTCGTGTTGAAGGAAATACCTTACCCAGTTCAAAAGGTGTGCTGTGATGAAAGTCGTCATTCTTGATACAGGTTGTGCTAATTTAGCCTCGGTTGCATACGCCGTACAAAGGCTAGGTTACGATCCGATTATTTCTTATGAAAAAAATATCGTGTTATCTGCTGATAAACTGTTTCTACCCGGGGTGGGAACAGCTAGTGCCGCTATGGAACAACTAAAAGCCCGTGAACTTATCCCTTTAATTAAAGCGTTAACCCAACCCGTATTAGGCATTTGCTTAGGAATGCAAATTTTGGCCTCTCTGAGTGAAGAAGGTCACAATATCCCTCTATTAGGATTAGTTGACGGTAATATCAATAAACTTGATACCAAAGGATTACCCTTACCGCATATGGGTTGGGATCAGGTATTAGCAAAACCCGCTCACCCTCTATTTCGCAATATTGACAGCGACGCTTGGTTCTATTTTGTTCACAGTTATGGTTTAGGGCTCAATGACTCAACCATAGCCGAAACAGAATATGGTTCACGCTTTAGCAGTGCCATTCAGAAAGATAATTTCTATGGGGTGCAATTTCACCCTGAACGCTCAGGAAAAGCGGGTGCTCAACTGATTAAGAATTTTTTGGAGATGTAACGCGTTATGATTATTCCGGCATTAGATTTAATTGATGGCAAAGTCGTTCGTCTTCATCAAGGTGATTATAATAAACAACGTGATTATGATGATGATCCGATCCGCCGCTACCAACAATATCAACAAGACGGAGCAAAATTATTGCATCTCGTCGACTTAACTGGCGCGAAAGATCCACTTGCACGGCAGATCCCACTATTAAAACAGCTAGTTGCCTGTGTTAACGTTCCTGTGCAAGTTGGTGGTGGTATTCGTAGCGAAGAAGATGTGAAGTCACTATTAGCCGCAGGAGCAAGTCGGGTTGTGATTGGCTCTACAGCGGTGAGCCAGCCCGAATTAGTCAAAACATGGTTTGAGCGTTATGGTGCTGATGCGATTGTACTCGCCCTTGATGTTCGTATCGACGAACAAGGTAAAAAATGGGTGGCGGTAAGTGGCTGGCAAGAAAACTCCCCCTATACACTAGAAGAGATCATCACACTTTATCAACCTGTAGGATTAAAGCATGTATTGTGCACCGATATTTCTCGTGATGGCACCTTAGCCGGTTCTAACGTCGAACTGTATAAAGAAATTAGCCAGCGTTTCCCTGATATTTTATTCCAAGCTTCAGGCGGTATTGGTGATTTACAGGATATTGCAGCACTTCCTGGATCGGGTGTTGCGGGCATTATTGTTGGCAGAGCACTATTAGAAGGTAAATTCACATTACAAGAGGCGATATCATGTTGGCAAAACGCATAATTCCTTGTCTTGATGTTCGTGATGGACAGGTTGTTAAAGGTGTGCAATTTCGTAACCATGAAATTATTGGTGATATTGTTCCCTTAGCAGAACGCTACGCGAAAGAAGGTGCCGACGAGCTGGTCTTTTATGATATAACCGCCTCTTCTGATGGCCGAGTGGTCGATAAAAGTTGGGTATCGCGGGTAGCCGAAGTGATTGATATTCCATTTTGTGTTGCGGGTGGTATTCGCTCAGTAGAAGATGCCGGGAAAATTCTCTCTTTTGGGGCAGATAAAATCTCAATTAATTCCCCTGCACTTTCTGATCCAACACTGATTTCCCGCCTTGCCGATCGCTACGGTGTGCAGTGTGTAGTTGTGGGAATTGATACATGGTTTGATGAAAAAACCGGGGAATATCTCGTTTATCAATTTACGGGTGATGAAAAACGCACACAACAAACGCCATGGAAAACGCTCGATTGGGTACAAGAAGTACAGCAACGAGGTGCGGGGGAAATAGTGTTAAACATGATGAACCAAGATGGTGTAAGACAAGGCTATGATTTAAAACAACTCGCACTGGTACGCCAAGTCACTCAGGTTCCCATGATAGCTTCTGGCGGTGCAGGTGAAATGTCACACTTTCTGGATGCGTTTAAATTAGCCAATGTTGACGGTGCCCTTGCCGCTTCCGTATTCCATAAGCAGATCATTAATATCAACGAATTGAAACAGTATCTCGCAGAAAATGGCGTTAAGGTAAGAATATAATGAATAATACAAAACTCGCCCAATTAGATTGGCAAAAAGTCGATAACCTAATGCCTGTCATTATCCAAAATGCTATTTCTGGTGATGTCTTAATGCTTGGTTATATGGATAAAGCCGCATTAGAAATGACGCTAAACAGTGGCAAGGTCACTTTCTATTCACGAACTAAACAACGTTTATGGACAAAAGGTGAAACATCAGGCAATTTCCTTAAATTAGTGGATATTTATCCTGATTGTGATAACGATACTTTACTTATTTTAGCTCACCCAATCGGGCCTACTTGTCATAATGGGACTGAAAGTTGTTTTGCTCCGGCTCAAAGCCAATGGGGATTTCTTTATGAGCTTGAGAACTTACTGCGCGAGCGTAAAAGCGCCTCGCCAGATAGCTCTTATACGGCACAACTTTATGCCAGCGGAACCAAACGTATCGCACAAAAAGTCGGAGAGGAAGGTGTTGAGACTGCTTTAGCTGCAACTGTTAATGATCGTGAAGAGTTAAAAAATGAAGCTTCTGATTTGCTCTATCATTTAATGGTGCTATTACAAGACCAATCGCTATCTCTATCTGATGTGATTGATTGCTTACAAAAGCGTCATAAAAAAGCGCAATAAAATAAGTGTCAGTCATTAAACTACATGACCACTTAATACTTAATAATATAAAAAACACCTCAAATACGACATTGATATTTGAGGTGTTAATTCTTTGCTTAAATAAGATGTTAACTTATATTAACCCTCTTATTTTTAGCGATTACATTGCTTGGCGGAATATCTCGATAACATCACTTTCACTACCTTGAACAGGGTTAGTGATGGCACATGCATCTTTTAATGCATTTTCAGCTAATGTTTTAAAATCTTCTTCTTTCACGCCTAATTCTTTCAGGCCTGCTGGAATACCGACATCTTTGGCGATTTTGCGGATCTCTTCAATACAAGCTTGCGCACCCTGCTCATCATTCATTGCCGAAACATCAACACCCATAGCTTGCGCTATATCTTTTAAACGACCTGCTGCTGCTTGGATATTATAAGCTTGAACATGAGGCAGTAATACTGCATTACATACACCATGAGGTAAGTTATAAAAACCACCTAATTGGTGAGCCATAGCATGCACATAACCTAAAGAAGCATTATTAAATGCCATACCCGCTAAAAATTGTGCATAAGCCATATTTTCACGTGCTGCTGTATCACCACCGTTTTCAACGACTTTACGTAAAGACTCACTGATCATCGTCACTGCTTTTAACGCACATGCATCAGTAATAGGATTAGCGGCAGTAGAGACATAAGCTTCAACAGCATGGGTTAACGCATCCATACCCGTAGCTGCGGTTAAACCTTTTGGCATACCAATCATTAACTCTGAATCATTTACAGATAAGATTGGTGTTACATTTTTATCAACAATAGCCATTTTAATATGACGCGCAGTATCCGTGATGATACAAAAACGTGTCATTTCAGAAGCAGTACCAGCGGTTGTATTAATTGCAATCAGTGGTAATTGCGGATGCTCAGAGCGATCAACCCCTTCATAATCGGCAATCTTACCACCATTGGCAGCGACTAGTGCGATACCTTTAGCACAGTCATGAGGAGAGCCACCACCTAAAGAGATAACACAGTCACATTGATGCTCTTTTAATAAGGCTAACCCCGCTTCAACATTTTCAACGGTAGGGTTTGGCGCTGTACCATCATAAGTAACGCTAGCAATACCTGATTTCGCCAGTAATTCACTCACTTTATTTACAACACCTAATTGATTTAAAACACTATCAGTAACAATCAGTGCTTTATGAAAGCCAAAGTCTTTCATTGAGTTTATCGCGTCTGCAAGACAACCTGCGCCTAATTTGTTTACTGAAGGGATATAAAATGTTGAACTGGCCATTATTGACTTCCTTTTAGTAATTTAATCTACGTTTTAATATGTTCTATTCTTTTTATTCTTAAATTGATCATTATCAATATAATGAATAAATA
>NZ_CAWQOK010000114.1:0-12010 GCF_963896075.1 Proteus sp. G4415 | reverse complement strand
TTTGTTATTTCTAATTGTTTTGATGGTTATTTGCAGGATTAGAGTTTTATGGTTGGCAAGAAAAAATACAATAACTGAAAAGGATTTTAAAACCTTCAAAGAGTATAACAATATTGAAGATTATGAAAAAGAAGCAAAGCAAGCTGTTTATGCAACAACAATAAGCAAAACTCTTTTTGAAAAATGCCAATGTCTCATAACATTAAGAACAATGCTTGAATCCCTACACACTGATTATGAAAAATATGAAAAAGTAAATCCGTTATTAATGGAGCTATTACGCAAAAAATTTACTTTTACATACTCCGCTTTCATTACTATCTATCCAGAACCCATCGAAGAAAGCGGGCTAGAACGATTTAGTTTAATTAATACAAAAAAATACTGTCCAGAACATGTATGGAAACATATTCTCAAATCCGCTATTTATACCAATGAAGAATTGGATGACTATTTTGGGTCGCAGGAATTACCCCCACTGGAGCGGATGTGTACAGATATGGATTTATATAACGAGTTTAAAGGCACGGTTTTATTTGATGAAGTGATCGGGTGCTATGTTGATGAAGAAAACGAAGGATCTCAAATTTTTGATAATGAGGTTTATTCTGTTACCGAAGAACAGTTACGCCAGTGGCTAGATGAAGAGCTTGCATTTCTGAGTTATGTCACTGAAGGTCTTTTGAATATTTGTATTGAATACATAAGAAAAGAGAATGGAATTATAAGGGTTTGAAGTGATGGACAAAAACAAACTTAAAAATCTTAAGTTTTTTTGAAAATACCCCATTGGTTCAGCGTTTGAATTATTCCCTTTCTGAAGATGAGGAAAGAAATTAAGTGTATTATGAAAGTCTGAACTTTCGGACTGGGCTATATCAACTATATTGTTGATATAACAATCTTAATCTTTCAATAGAATTAATTAGATTATTATTTATTTTATTGCGATAATAACTTAACAAACTTTCTTTTTATATCACTATTATTATGGTCATACGTCCTAATCAACACTGGTTTTTTCGGTTATTTGATTGGCACGGTTCAGTGCTATCAAAAATAATCTTTCGCTTATGTCTTAATATTGCAATGTCTATTATCGCTATTTTGGTTTATCAATGGTATGAATTATTAGGTATTCATTTAACTGTTGCCCCATTTAGTTTATTAGGTATTGCTATCGCAATATTTCTTGGTTTTAGAAATAATGCAAGTTATAGCCGACTTGTGGAAGCAAGGACATTATGGGGAAATATGTTAATTACCCATCGCAACATATTAAGAAATATAAAAGCCTTATTACCGGAAGATAAACAATTTAATCGTGACTTTTCTAATCTACTTATTGCTTTTAGTTGGAGTCTAAAACATGAGCTAAGAAAAACAAACCCAATGGTCGATCTCTATCGCCTCTTACCCCGACCTTTATTTGATGAGATAATGAATAGCCCTTACCCCACTAATCGGATTTTATTGCATATTGGCCTAAAAATTGGTGAATTGCGAGATAACAAAGTAATAAGTGATGTTATCTTTCAATCAATTAATAAAGATATTAATAACTTATCTGATGTATTGGGTGGCTGTGAACGTATTTCAAATACTCCTGTACCTTTTGCCTATACGCTCATATTGCAACGTACGGTATATCTATTCTGTGCTCTGCTACCTTTTGCATTGGTTGCCGATCTCCACTATATGACGCCATTTGTTTCCGTATTTATCTCTTATACTTTTTTATCTTGGGACTCATTAGCTGAAGAGTTAGAAGATCCATTCGGTGTTTCTGCCAATGACTTACCATTAAATGCAATATGTAACACCATAGAAAGGAATTTATTAGAGATGCAAGATATCACTCCACTCCCCATCAGAGTTAAACCTGACCAATATTATAATTTATTGTAATTAATAAAATAAAAACAAATAAAAAAGACAGTGTTAATTAATAACACTGCCTTTTTTATTAATAATACATCTTTTATGTTATTAATGCGTTCTCATTCCTGCGCTGTACATTAATAATTTAAATAATGAGGCGATAATTGCAAGACTTAATACACTTAAAGACCAAATAATTATCATCCATCCGATTTGTTGATACCAACGAGCTTTCTTTTTCGTTGGTTTTATTGTTAAAAAATGACTAATGATAACTTTCATTGGCATTTACCTTTCCACGAAATACATAATAACTCCAACTGGTATAGGCTAATATCACAGGAATAATTATAACCGCTCCAACTAACATAAATTGCTGACTTAAAACAGGTGCTGCCGCCTGCCAAATCGAAATAGAAGGTGGAATAATATAAGGAAAGATACTGATCCCTAATCCTGCAAAACCAATAAGTACCAATAAAAGTGATAATAGAAAAGGCTGATAATGACCATAATTATAGGCACTACGAACAATGCCCCAAGCACAAGCCAATACGAGCAACGGAACAGGTAATAAAAAATATAAATTAGGTAAACTAAACCAGCGTTGTGCAATATCTGCATGTGTGAGTGGTGTCCATAAGCTTACTATTGCAATCACCACCAGCAATGTAATAGCCAGATACACCGTTATAGTGCACATTTTACGATGCAGTTGATGCTCTGTTTTCATAATCAACCATGAACTGCCTAACAATGCATAAGTGACTAACAAAGCAAAACCACAGAAAATAGGGAATGGTGTTAACCAATCCAATGCCGAGCCACTGAAATGGCGCTCTGTCACATTAAAACCATTAATAACTGCACCTACTGTGATCCCTTGGCAAAAGGTAGCAAGAAAAGAGCCACCAATAAAAGCTGAATCCCAAAATAGGCGATGTTTAGGAAGTGCGTTAACGCGAAATTCAAATGCCACACCACGGAAAATAAGCCCAATAAGCATCAATGTCAGTGGTATTGTTAACGCATCAATAATAACTGCATAGGCAAGAGGAAAAGCACCATAGAGCGCAGCCCCTCCTAATACTAACCATGTTTCATTGCCGTCCCAAACTGGTGCCACACTATTAATCATGGTATCTCTTTGTATTTTATCTCGGGTAAAAGGCAAAATAATGCCAATCCCCAGATCAAATCCATCTGCAATAATATACATAAGTGTGGCAAAAATAATGATCGCAAACCAAATCATCGAAAAATCAATATTCATTATTTTTCACCCTGTGTTAATTGGCCGGATTTAAGCACTACAGGGCCTTTCTTCATCAGATGCACCATATAAAAATACCCAATGCCAAATACTGAAAAATAAACCAAAATAAAGGCCAATAAGCTCAAACTCATTTGAATATCACCATGAGCAGAAACGGCATCTTTGGTACGTTGTAGACCATAAACAACCCAAGGCTGACGGCCAATTTCTGTGGTAAACCACCCCGCAAGGATCGCAATCAGTCCTGTAGGCCCCATTAATAATGCAAAGCGTAAGAAAAGGGGTGAGTGATAGAGTCTTTTCTTCTTACGTAAAATAACGCTCAACAAACCTAAGCAAATCATCAGCATACCTAAACCTGCCATGACTCTAAATGACCAAAATATAATGCTAGAATTAGGTCTATCTTCCGGCGCAAAACTTTTTAATGCCGGAATTTGCTTATCTAAACTATGGGTAAGGATCAGGCTACCTAAATAAGGAATTTCAATCGCATATTTTGTTTTTTCTTCTGCCATATCTGGGATGCCAAATAAAATCAGCGGAGTCGCTTCTTTCGTTGCATTATCCCAATGCCCTTCTATAGCTGCGATTTTAGCCGGTTGATGTTCTAGTGTATTTAATCCATGAGCATCTCCTACAAACGCTTGTATGGGGGCAATAATTAGTACTAACCATAAGGCCATAGAAAACATTTTTCGTACAGGTGCTGTATTTTGTCCTTTTAATAATAACCATGCGGCACAAGAGGCGATAAATAAAGCACTGGCTAAAAAAGCCCCAATAGACATATGCAATAAACGGTAAGGGAAGGAAGGATTAAACACGACCTGTAGCCAATCAACAGGCACGACAACACCATTTTCAATAGCATAGCCTTGTGGTGTTTGCATCCAACTATTGGATGACAAGATCCAAAAAGTAGAAATCAATGTGCCAAGCGCTACCATACAAGTTGCAAAGAAGTGAAGTTTTCGCCCCACTTTATTCCAACCAAACAACATAATGCCAAGAAATCCCGCTTCTAAGAAAAAGGCGGTCAAGACTTCATAAGTTAGCATCGGCCCTGTGATACTACCGGCAAATTGTGAAAAACCACTCCAGTTAGTCCCGAATTGATATGCCATCACTAACCCTGATACCACACCCATACCAAAGTTTACGGCAAAAATTTTTATCCAAAACTGATATAGAGAAAGGTAACTTGGTTCTTTTGTTTTTAACCATAAGCCTTCTAATAGGGCTAGAAAGCTAGCTAATCCTATGGTGATAGCAGGGAATATAATATGAAATGAAACGGTAAACGCGAATTGTATTCTTGCTAGGTGAAAAGCATCTAATCCAAACATAATGCCTCTCTCGATATAAATCTATATTCTATAAATTTATTCATTATCTATTATCCTAATTATATTTTTCTCACAAAAATCTTATTTAGTTTTTATTATGAATGCTGATTAACCTCACTTTATTTTCAGAAAGTAAAAACTGAAGATAGTGAGTTTATATAGATATACTATTTAAATTCCCCTCTCTTAATTACTAAAAAAGAGAACAACAAAAAATCATTACGTAATAAATCACATAACGATACCATGGTAGCCAACAAACTGTTATTTCGTCATTTTTTCAATAAATCAAGTTTAAAAAACTTGTCCATTAGCGTACTAACATTTTTAACCAAGTAATAACAGAGAGTCAAATAAATTGATTTTATCACACGATAGATATGCTCTATCATCATATAAAATAAAGTTATAAAGCGTCATTTAGCCTATTTTACTCATTGACAATATAATTACATTATTTTAACTTCTTAAGTAACAGAAGAATTGCAGATTATATAATTTTAATACCAATAACTTATTATTTATTGGTATTAACAAGTTTGAATATATCCTTTATTCCTAGTAAGAAATATATTTTAAATTATATAACCATATTGCTTTTTATATTCACCTGCCAACTATTCATCATTAAATATTATTATTAACGTTTTAGGAATGCCTATATGAGTAAGAAAAAATCACCTATTCCTGGAGTGAAACCCTATAATGGACCCGCAGGAGGATGGGGGGCATTAAAAGCAACAGCAATCGCGGTACGCACTCAAATGGATGCTTTTATTGCACCTAAAACATTGCTTAATACTAATCAGCCTGATGGTTTTGATTGCCCCGGCTGTGCATGGCCAGACAAAGAGCATCATTCTACTTTCCAATTTTGTGAAAATGGAGCTAAAGCGGTCACATGGGAAGCAACAAAAAAAAGAGTCACACCTGAATTTTTAGCACAACATACCGTAACAGAATTGCTGACAAAGTCAGACTTCGAATTAGAAGGCTACGGTCGTTTAACCCATCCTCTCGCTTATGATGCAGATACTGACACTCTTCGTCCTGTGACTTGGGAGCAAGCATTTACTCGTATTGGTGAGCTATTAAGAAATATGCCATCACCTGATAGTGTTGAATTCTACACCTCAGGTAGAGCTTCCAACGAAGCCGCGTATCTATTCCAACTGTTTGCGCGAGAATATGGCACCAATAATTTTCCTGATTGCTCAAATATGTGTCATGAACCGACTAGTGTAGGCTTACCTCAATCGATTGGCATAGGTAAAGGCACAGTTTCTTTAGATGACTTTGATAACACTCAACTCATTATTGCCATTGGACATAACCCTGGAACTAATCACCCAAGAATGATGGGAACACTGCATGAAGTAGCTCGTCGTGGTGTACCTATTGTTGTATTTAATCCATTGAAAGAACGTGCTTTAGAGCGATTTACCGACCCTCAAAGTGTTATTGAGATGGCGACTTATAGCTCAACCAATATCGCCTCATCTTATTATCAAGTCAAAGCCGGTGGTGATGCTGCGGCGTTAAAAGGCATTATGAAAACCTTAATTGAGTGGGATAATGAGCGTGGAGATATTCTCGACCACGATTTTATTGCTGAGCATACACTAGGTTTTGAAGCCGTAGTTGAAGATCTTAAACAAACTTCTTGGCAAGATATTGAAAGTGAAAGTGGCCTTTCGCAAGCAGATATTGAGAGTGTCGCACTCCTTTATGCCAATTCTCCGGCCACCATTATTACCTATGGTATGGGGATCACCCAACATAACAAAGGTACAGCGAATGTGCGTCTGATTGCTGATTTGTTATTAATGAAAGGGAATATTGGTAAGCCGGGTGCTGGCATATGTCCATTACGTGGGCACTCTAATGTGCAAGGTAACCGAACTGTTGGGATCACAGAAAAACCATCTGTCGAATTTTTACAAAAAATAGAACAAACTTTTGGTTTTAAACCACCTTATAAACATGGTCACGATGCAGTTAACGCAATGCAAGCGATGGTTGATGGCAAAGCAAAAGCGTTAATTTGTTTAGGGGGTAATTTTGCCGTGGCATTACCCGACCCTCAACAATCATTTGCTGCAATGAGAAAGCTTGATTTAAGTGTACACATCGGCACTAAATTAAATCGCTCTCATTTATTAACGGCAAAAAATACCTTTATATTACCTTGCTTGGGAAGAACAGAATTAGATGTACAAGCATTAGGTCGTCAATCGATCACGGTCGAAGACTCAATGTCAATGGTGCATGCCTCTTCTGGCAAATTAACACCCGCTTCACCATTATTAAAATCAGAGCCTGTCATTGTTGCAAAAATGGCTGCTGCAACACTGACAGATAGCAAAACCCCATGGCTAAGATTTACGGAAAGTTATGATCTTATTCGCGATATGATTGAAAAAACCATTCCCGGATTTGATAATTACAACCAACGAATTCGTATCCCCGGTGGTTTCCGTATGCCACTCCCTGCCGTTGAGAGAGTTTGGAATACCCCCACAGGTAAAGCCATGTTCTCGGTATTTAAAGGTGTGAAAGAGAATAAAATGGTCATGGGTGATGATGTTCTTCGTTTAGTCACTATTCGTAGTCATGACCAATATAATACGACCATTTATGCACTTGATGATCGCTATCGTGGCATCTTTGGTAGACGCGATATACTGTTTATGAATAATGTCGATATGATAGCAAGAGGCTTAAACGAAGGTGATAAAGTCACCATTGAAACGGTCAGCGAAAATAGAAAACTACAGCTTGATAATATAACTGTTGTTTCATTTAGCATTGCTCCTGGCACAGTGGCCGCTTATTACCCAGAAGCCAATGTCCTTGTACCATTAGATTATATTGATAAAGAGAGTGGAACCCCCTCTTATAAAGCAATACCTGTCAGAATTTATGATAAAAAAACACAAGTCGCTTAATCATAATTCATACGCAAAACAAAAAACAAAGGCGAGCTATTTATTAATACTCGCCTTTTTATCTCTATCCATCTATAGACCTGTACTTTCTAAGTAAGTACGCATTTGTGCAAAGCATTTTTCAATTAATATAGAGCGCGGCTCTTCTTTGCGGATCACAATCCCCAATGGGGCATTAATGGTTGCATCAACAATAGGTACAACATCTAGATCTTGGCTGAGATTTTCCATACCTTTAGCAATAGGGACAATCGAGGCGCAAAACCCTGCATTAACTGATTGTATAAGATGTAATGTAGAACTACTTTCGACCAACACCTTGGGGTGTAAGTTATAACGCTGAAAAGCTAAATCCACGGATTGCCTAAAGTGATTCTCTTTATTTAATAAAGCCAATGGTTGTTTAACCGCTTCATGCCACGAGATAGTTCTTGTTGAAGGCATAAAGTGATTGCGATGAAATAAAAGCCCTAACTCCGTTTGTTTTAATGCATAAATTTCATGCTGTTGAGTATTCGCTTTTTCCAAATAGCAGATACCAATATCAAGACTATTACTATTAAGTCGATCTATAATATTTTCACTATTCGTTGAGAGCACTTGAAAACTTATCTCAGGGAATAGTGCCGATATTTTCTGCAACATCAGCATAGGATTTAAATTGGTTAAAGGCACAATACCTATACGCAGTTGCCCAAATAGTTGCTGTCGAAAGTTAGCGGCTTCTGCTTGTAATCCATCGTAAGCAGATTGCATAGTTTTCGCCCATTTTAATATTTTCTCGCCTTCTTCGGTAAATCCCTCAAAGCGAGAGCTACGCTTGATAAGAACCACATCAAGCTCTTTTTCTAAATTACGTAATCGCATTGATAAGGTAGGTTGCGTAACATGGCACATCTCGGCAGCTTGACCAAAATGTTGCGTTTTATCCAAAGCGATTAAATAAAATAACTGTTTAATATCGATACGCAATAACCTCGTCATTTGCAGGTGAAGGGAATAGTTATCTGTTTTTATATTGCACTATTAACAACACTAAAGTTTGCGCTGTCTATAATTATTTTTCAATAATAAACGAAGAGAAAAGAAATAATCGCCTTATCGATTAGCCATAAAATAAAAAAACTCACCCTAATATTTCAACTAAGGTGAGTTTATTTTTACTAAAATATTAATGTATTAATTAAAGATAAGCTTATTCTTTGATTTGAAAAACTGATACTTTATCGGTCAGATTTTGTGCTTTTTCATCTAACATCATGGTTGAGGTGGCTCCTTGTTCTACTAAAGCCGCATTTTGCTGAACCACAGAATCCATTTGATTTATCGCGACGGCTATTTGTTCAATTCCCACTTTTTGCTCTTCCGATGCAATGCTAATTCCCTGCATGATATCGCTTACTTTGGTAATTGAGGTGACAATTTCTTGTATATGCTCACCGGTTTTATTAACCAGTTCACGACCATGTGCGACATCCGCCACAGAAGCTCGAATAATCTGATTAATTTCACGAGCGGCTTCCGCACTTCTGGCTGCTAAATTGCGAACCTCTGTTGCAACAACTGTAAAACCCCGCCCTTGCTCCCCTGCACGAGCGGCTTCCACTGCCGCATTCAACGCAAGAATATTGGTTTGACTGGCAATATTGTTTACCACGTCATTGATTTCAGCGACTTTTAACGTACCGACTTCAATTTTTTTCATCGAAGTAATGGCATCATTCATAATGCTAGCGCCATCAATAGCCAAATCACGCGTTTGTGCTGTGATAGAGTTTGCTAATACGGCATTATTGGTATTATTCACTACCGCAATTTTTATCTCTTCCATGCTGGCTGCGGTTTGTTGCAATGCACTCGCTTGCTCTTCTGTACGAGAAGAGAGATCTTGATTACCCGCTGCGATTTCTGCTGAACCGCTTTTGATCACTAATGCCTCTTCTTTCACCAAACCAATAGTCGATGTCAGTGCATTTTGCATATCACCGACATGAGAAAATAGTGTACCAAACTCATCTTTTCTATTTTTGGGTAACGAGAAGTTTAAATTCCCTTCTCCCACTTTTTGCAAAATGGCAGAGAGTGTATTGAGGTTAAAGAGAAAGGTTTTATTAACCCAACGGATCACTAAATAAAGCAGTCCAATCAGTATCACTAAAGCAATACATGTAGTGTAAATAAAGAGTTGAAACATCCATTTTTGTTCGTCTTCAATTTGATCATTAACATTTTGAGTTATCACTAAGTATTCATCAAACAACTCAGCAAGTTTTGAAAAATCTTTCGATAAATCAATATTTTCATAAGCTAGCGTATCAATAGGCGCAATAATAGTATCGACGAGTTTGATAAATAGTGCCGATAATTGTTCTGAGTTTCTTTGTGCGTCAGCACTGATTTTGCTTTCCCTTTCCCAAGCGTTAATTGTCTCTTTTGATTTAGCCGCTAATGTTTTAGCTTCAGAAACTAATCGAGCTTTGGTTTCTTGCATATCTAAATTTTCATGACCAATATTGACTAAAAAGTTAACATGAGAGCGTATGGTTGCTAGTTCATATCTTGCCTCTTGTACATTATTTAATCTCGTGGTTAACGAGTTTAATGAAGCAAAATTATCCTGCATTTGATAAATAAAAAACGATGATAAAGCTGATGTCACTAAGAAAATAGCTAATAGTATAATAGAGCCTACTTTCGCTGTTCTTTCAATACTCATGAAATAATCCACCCCGGTAATTAAATAACATAAATGTATTCATATATCGGCAGTGGATAGATTTTATTTACTCATTAATCAGAATTATCGACACAAATGTTTTACACACACCACCCTCAGTGATAAAAGATGATGTTTTATACTATTATGGTAGTTTATTCTTGTTCATTGATTAACTCTTGTTTCTGCTCTGGCTCTTTTTCAAGATCGTCAATATTAAAGACTGCGACATTATCCATCAGCACTTGTGCTTTATCGTTTAACATCATGGTAGAAGAAGCGGCGAGATCGACCAAAGAGGCATTTTGTTGTACTACCGTATCCATTTGATTAATTGCTACTGCAATTTGTTCGACACCAAGACGTTGCTCTTCAGACGCTAAACTAATCCCTTGCATGATCTTGTTTACTTTTGAAATGGAAGAGACAATCTCTTGCATGCACTCACCGCTTTTATTAACTAAATTTGTACCATAGGTAACATCATTGATAGATGCTTTAAGAACTTGGCTAATCTCTTTTGCTGCTTCAGCACTTTTTGCGGCTAAGTTCCGTACCTCAGCGGCCACAACGGTGAACCCACGCCCTTGTTCGCCTGCTCTTGCTGCTTCTACGGCGGCATTTAAGGCCAAAATATTAGTTTGATTGGCTAATTTATTAATAACATCATTAATTTCCCCAACTTTCACTGCACCTTGTTCTATTTTCTTCATCGATAACACGGCTTCTTTCATGACATTAGCGCCATCCATAACAATGTCAGTAGATTGATTAATAATATTATTTGCTTCAATTGTGTTATCGGTATTGTTAGCAACGGCTATTTTGATCTGCTCCATACTGGCAGCGGTTTGTTGTAAAGCACTGGATTGTTCTTCTGTACGAGATGAAAGCTCTTGATTACCAGAAGCAATTTTAAATGCGCCCCCTTTTATATCCATAGCCTCTTTTTTGACAGAAAAGATTGTCGAGGTTAATGCTTTTTGCATATCACTGACACGAGAAAAAAGTTTACCAAACTCATCATTTTTTACTTGTGGTACAGAAAAAACCAAGTCAGCATTACCTACTTTATTTAATATCTCAGACAATGTATTAAGATTAGAGACAAAGGTTTTATTGATCCAATGAAGCACAAAGTACAAAACAATTAATAAAATAATTAATGAGATAATTGTTGAGTAGATAGAAAACTCAACCATTGAATCTTGTTTATGAGTAAGGTAGAGACTATTTTTATTTCTAGTCTGAATATATTTTTCAAATAATTGATCAAGATGTTCAAAATCTTGATCAAATTGATTAGCTTTTATCTTTATTGTCGCTAATTTATTAGGATCTAAAACTAATTTATCTATCAGATTATAAAATAACGTCGAAATATCATCAGCATTTTTTTGTGCTGCAACAGTCATTTTCTTCTCTTTCACCCATGTTTCCATGGTGTTTTTAGCCATGATAGCTAGCTTTTTATTTTGCTGAATAATTTTGTTACGATCTGCGACACGACTATCTTTGTCTTGTAATAGATAATTGACATTAGAACGCATAATAGCCAGTTGATAACGAGCCATCAACACATCGTCATAACGTGCAGATAAGACATCAACTTGAGTAAAATTGTTTTGCATTTTATAAATAAAAAATGAAGATAAGGCAGACGATAGAATAAAAATCAATAACAGTAAAGAAGAGCCTAATTTTACGGTTCGTTTAATACTCATGATAAAAATACCTATATGCGCATATCGATAAGATTTATTTTTTATCGACACAATGATATTTTTATTTAATTATTAGAGATAACACTAGGTCATTGATTTTTATTTTAAATAAATTT
>NZ_CAWQOK010000113.1:0-3390 GCF_963896075.1 Proteus sp. G4415 | reverse complement strand
ATTAAATATAATTTATCATATGGAATATCGATATTTACTAAAAACATCAAGATATTTTCCTTTATTTATTATCTTTTTTATTGCGTTTTCTACCATCAATAGCAATCTTATGATAGATCAACCTTTTTACATAAAATAAATATGAATATCTCAAAAAATGAAAATATTTCTATTTTTTTATACCGTTTTTTATTTGCACTGATAATATTAAGAGGTGACTGATTTTTGGTGCGTATAATAACAACCCGCTAAAGCCCCCAACATATAAAAGGTTAATGAGGAGCCACTATGACAAAAACTGTATTAGTTCCCATCGATTTTACTGAGCTTGGTTTATTGGATAAAGTTGTCACTCATCTCAAAGCATTAGCGATGGCCGATAAACTAAATATCCACTTTTTATCTGTTATTCCTAGCTATGAGTCCTTTGTCGGATTTGCTTTTGGCAGCCAAGACCGTCTTGCCAATGATAAGCAACGTATTGAAATTGCATTATCTACGTTAAATGATAGTTTATCTCATATTGAAATTCCCAATAGCACATCCCAATCTTATATTTCCGTAGGTAACCCACGCGACCGTATTTTAGAGACCGCAAAAAAAATCCAAGCTGATCTGATTGTGATAGGCTCACGTAACCCTGGAATGAAAACCTACTTACTAGGCTCGACAGCTTCTTCCGTTGTTAGCTATGCAGAATCTTCTGTTTTAGTTGTTCGATAACTCAACGCCAAGATTTTTCCTATCAGAAGTCAGGTTACGCCAATAACCTGATTTCTTATTTTTTTATCTAAATAATCGCTTTAGAATAAAATTTTATTGTCTCAAAATCTTATTCTTCCTATAAAAAAGAAATAAACATTTTAACAATAAGAATTTTATGAAAATAAACTCATATCGAGTGTAAGATAATATTTATTATACAAAACAATATATTAATAAAATGTTAATAAATTTATATTGTTTGCAAAGTTACTTTATGTAAAAATGCGTTTTTTTATTACTACAATTAAATGACCCTCTAACAGGAATTATGATGAATAAAGAATATTCTGCCAAATGGGAAGAGCGTTTTGATTTCTTCGAAAAATATGGTTCTCCTAAATCTCCAGAATACAAGGCTGCATATAAAGCACTGACTTTCGGTAAGCGTATTCTAATTGGGATGAATATCTGGGCTTTCTTCTTTGGCTTTATTTATTTTCTTATCCTTGGTTTATGGCGTAAAGCATTAACTTTATTCGGGATTAATGTTGCTATTATCATTGTGGTAAGTTTTATCGTGGAAGGACTTTCCCTAAGCCCTTCAATTCTCAATGTAGTCAGTATTGTGCTCAACTTCTTATGGGCGGCGACAGCTAATTATGCTTACTACTTAAAAGAAAAGAAAAATGATCAAGGTTGGAACCCGTTCACCGGTGTATTCTAAAAATAGATCAATAAGTTAAGTTAAATTAAATTAAATTAAATTAACATTAATCAAATTAGCAGAAAATCAGTGGTTTTTGCTACCTAAAAGGGCTCATCAGTAGCCCTTTTTTTATGGCTTAATCCTCATTTTTCACCTTTTCCCTCGCCCTTCTCACATATGAAAAATTTACCCAGCGATTTGTGATCATTTAATGAGTTAAGAATTTCACTTTAATATTAAATAAAATACAAGATTTGGCCCTAAATCAAAAACATAAATTATTTTTATAAAATAAATAATTTCACTAAAAAATAACACATAAAAAACACTTATCACTATTTATACAATATTCAATTTATCATTTGCTATATTTTAAATTTAATAACAATATTTATAACCCAGTTAAATCTTAGGGTTATTCTTTAATATGAACAACAAACAATAAATAATGCTATATTGAATAATAAATTGATAAGGAAAAGAGATGTCTGAACACTTTCAAGGTAAATTTGAAGCAGAATTGAAATATCACTTAAAACGACCTCAAGATTTTATTGATGCATTACAACTCGCTGGAGCAACTTTATTTATATCGAAAAATGATGAAACAGATTGGTATTTAGAACATCCAAATACGCTTTTCCCTGCTCCCTCTATAAGTTTATGCGTAAGAAAAATGGTCCCCTCTGGTATCAATTTATTAATTGTAAAAGGCCCAGAACAAGCTCAATGTGAAGCAGTAAAAATAGAAGATGCAGAAAAAACGGTTTCGATGTTTAAAACATTAGGTTATCACTGTATTTTAAACTATACAAAATCCCGTCAAATCTACTTTCTAGACCAATTTCATATCACTATCGATAAATTAGACAATCTTGGCTACTTTGCTGAATTTGCTATTATGACTGATGATGAGAGTAAACTTGCTGACTATAAATTACAGTTACATAACTTAGCATATCAATTTGGCTTTAATGATAGTGAGCAAGAGCATCATAACTATAAAACAATACTTTTAAGCAAGTTAGCTTAACTAACACGATGCACAATCTCGAGCAAATAAGATACTTGAAAAAAGCTAACATTTAATAATGCTAGCTTTTAAGCTTTTTCACTATCTCAAAAATGTTGAAACTCTGTGATCTCTTTTTTGCCATGAGCTTGTAAAAAATCAAGCACCTTTCTTGGTGATGTATTCAATATCTTCTGTTGTGGAAATTGGATCTCCGCCAATACTTCTAATACTCGCTCAAAATTCCCCAAAGATGATGCAATATGTGAATCGGAGCCTAGCGCAATTAAACCTCCGGCATCAAGCACCGCTTTCGCTATTTCAATGCAGTTTTTCTCACTTCCTACTCGAGAATGTATAAAAGAAGAATTATTCATTTCTAATGCAACATTGAACTCAGCAGCAACCTTTGCGACTTCCTTAATATCTATAGGATATTTAGGGTTTCCCGGATGGGTGATCACCTGTACTAAACCACTACTTATTGTTGCAATAAGCGCTTTAGTATTATCAACCATACCTAGTGATCCCATAACAGGATCATGAAAACCAGCGAGTACAATATCTAATTTTTTACTCATCTTCTCAGTACAGTCGATTTCACCTTTTATATTTTTGATATTTGCTTCGATGCCATAAAGAATACCAACACCATCGACCATTCTGGGGATCACCGGCAAATTTGAAAAATGCCATTCATGAGGAGCGTCATCCATATCGGGACCATGATCTGTAATCGCAAATAGCTTAATCCCTTTCTTTTTAGCTTGTTGAAAATATTCGCTAACCGTACTATAAGCATGTGTACTCGCAATGGTATGTGCATGTAAATCAACTGGATACATAAAGCTCCCCTTTTTCTGGCATACTATAACAACTGACACAATAGCCTTTTTTTTCTAAAGTTGACATCCTCCACGCCCTAAAGGACGTGGATCCCTACTGCGTTCAGACTGATGTCTGAATC
>NZ_CAWQOK010000112.1:0-6412 GCF_963896075.1 Proteus sp. G4415 | reverse complement strand
AATAATAATTAATTATAGGAATAAAGTACTTCCTATATAAAATATAAGAAGCACTTTAGTACTTTAAAAATGATCAAATGTCACCGCTTTATCAAAAGATAATTTACCTAATCGTGGAAAAGGTTTTCCTTTACCTTTACCAATGGCAATCATTAAACAGATAGCATAGTGATCAGGCAAGTTAATTGTTTTTGCTACCTCGGCAAAATCAAACCCATCCATAGGACAAGAATCAAAACCGCGCTCTTGTGCTAATAACATCAGTGTTTGAGCAAACAAACCCGCACTACGCATAATCTCATCCCGTTGTACTTGTGGTTTATTACGATAATAACTATCAACAGCACTGCACATAATATCTCTGACTTCAGGGTTAGCATCTTGCCAAATTGTTTTAACTTCACTCTCCCAAACATTGAGATCTGCACATAAAACAATCAGCATAGCAGAGTCTGTTATTTGAGGCTGATCCCAACCCACTTTTCTTAATGCTTGACGTTGCTTAACATCATCAACAACCAAAAGACGCCAATGCTGCAGATTAAATGCACTTGGCGTATATTGTAACGCATCTTCAAGTAAGGCTTTTTTCTCTTCTTGTGGTATTTTGAAATCAGCATCAAACTGTTTTGTTGCACGACGGTTTTTTACTGCATCAATTACATTCATTATTTTCCATCCATTTGCTAATCATTGACATTTATTTATCTATTATAGAAGAAATGCGTTCAGTATGCAGACTGTGCTATTATTTCTAATTATCTTTGTTAATTAATCAGTTATAACGAAAAAACTACTTATTAATAACAAAATATCGTTATAATAGTATTATCAAATATACGATAAACCTTTATTTTTCCTATTTGTTTTTAAGCGTAAAAGAAGGCGAAAACAATTGATTTAAGCCTAACACTTAAATTTGAAAAAAGGGTATCATCAAAGGCTACTATTCAATATAACAGACCTTGCAAAGTATATTAACCCTATGAAATTAAATGATGAATTAACTAATTCTATCGCATCAGTCACAGAAGCCGCTGCTATTGCGGCTATGCCATGGGTAGGTAAACAAGATAAAAATGCGGCAGATGCTGCCGCAGTTGCCGCCATGCGAGAGCGCCTTAATAGCCTTAATATCAATGGCCAAATTGTTATTGGTGAAGGTGAAATTGATGAAGCACCTATGCTCTATATTGGCGAACCAGTAGGCAACGGCCAAGGTGAAAAAATAGAAATTGCCGTTGATCCTATCGATGGAACTCGCATGGTCGCTACCGGTGAAAATAATTCTTTGGCTATTTTAGCTGCAGGTTTTGAAGGTAGTTTTTTACAAGCACCCGATATGTACATGGAAAAACTGGTTGTCGGTAAAAAAGCAGCAGGTGTGATCGACCTTAACCATTGCCTTGAATATAACCTTGATGCTATTGCACAAACATTAAATAAATCATTAAGCCAGTTAACACTAGCGATTTTAGATAAACCGCGCCATCACGATATTATCATTGATTTGCGTAATAGAGGTATTAATGTCATCACTTTGCCGGATGGCGATGTGCTTGCTTCTTTATATGCCACAATGCCTAATAATCCTATTGATGTTATGTACGGGATTGGTGGTGCGCCAGAAGGTGTAATTAGTGCCGCTATTGCTAAAGCTTTAGGTGGTGATATGCAAGCACGCCTTATTACCCGCGATATTGCTAAAGGTAATAATGCAACAAATAGAGAAATTGCAGCACAAGAAATCTCTCGATGCCATAACATGGGAACTG
Organism: Proteus sp. G4415; assembly: GCF_963896075.1. Taxonomy (NCBI): domain Bacteria; kingdom Pseudomonadati; phylum Pseudomonadota; class Gammaproteobacteria; order Enterobacterales; family Morganellaceae; genus Proteus; species Proteus sp. G4415. The sequence continues at coordinate 4,637 of NZ_CAWQOK010000112.1, read as the reverse complement.
ATGTTAATATTACATTGCCACTTGAAATATTGGTGCGCCATCAGGATGTTATGTTTGCAGCAACCGCAATTACTGCCGGTGACCTATTATCCGGTGTCACTGAACAAAGCGATTATTTGCGTACACACTCGTTAGTGATTAATGGCTCCACACACTCATTACGTTATATCGAAAATTATCATTTACGCTAACACGAGAATAACAACTAAAAAAGCGACACGGGCTTACGTGTCGCAAAATGTATTCAAGGGGTATTTATAGTTATAATTAATTCATGCTAATAAATTAGCTGGATTATCAATACACAGCTTATCTATTATCGCCTTATCAATGCCACGCTGTGCTAATAATGAAAGAAAAACGTTAGGCACAAAACCCCAACCATTTCCGCCATTTTTTGCCCACATCTGTTTTAAAAACACATCATGACTTAATACAATTTGGTTACCATAACCTCTTTCTATTAAGGTTGCGACAGCTTCAACCGTATCCATCACACTGGGTGCCGCGCCTTCTTTAGGGAAAGAAATATCAAGACCTATCATGTCAAATTCAAGCCAAACACCTCGATCAAGCATTTTGCATTGATAATCGATATCTTTACCAGAAGGATCTGAATGGGCTAACGATATTTTGGCTGGATCACACCCCATTTCTGTTAAAAGAATATCTAATACTTCATCACCACGGCGTTGCCAACCTGGCATATGAATATTCATTGAGGCATAAGGGTTATTATTTTGAGCCAGTGCAGCGGCACGTAAACTATTTTTTTCACCATCTGTAAAGAAAGGAGATACACCAATTTCGCCAATCATACCAGCACGAATATCTGTACCGTCAATGCCGATATTTAATTCATCATCGATCATTTTTGCCATCGCATCAATATCATCAGCTAGGCGTTTTCCTTCAAATTTCTCAATATAAAGGCCGGAAGAAGCAACGACATTAATCCCCGTTAATTCTGCAACTTGTTTTAATTTTCTAATATCACGACCAATTGACGATGAACCTGTAGCATCAACAATCGTTTTGCCCCCAAGCTCTTTAAAATTATTTAATTCAAAAATAACGTCTTCAATGGGTTTTTTATCCATATTATCGCAACAACAATATGGATCGTATTTTAGTCCCCACTGAATATCTGCACTGACTTTTTTATCTACTAAAACGTGTGAGAATTCATAAAAAGGTTCATCAACAACGCCAGATAAATCATTAAATAAATGTTCGTGAGGTAGTGTCAGCCCCATATCCGCTTTTTTAACCGGACCCGTTACCGTTTGAATATAACCTTTCATGATTATGCCCCTGCTCTTTTTACTGATTTAGTCGCTTTAAACTCAGGAATGGTAGTAACAATGGCTCCGACTAAAGCAAATAACGTACCGATGATTGTGACTAAATAAACAGTATTCCCTAACGAAGGTAATAATAGGTCAATTAATACCGAACCCAGTAATTGGCCCGCAGTTGATGCAACACCTAACATCAGTAACCCTAAGCCTCGTACTAAAATAGCCATTAATGCAATAGACATTAACCCTAAAGGCCCACCTAAATACATCCACCATGTAGCAGGAAGCTCCAGTGTTATATGCCCTAATGCCATACGTACTACTAACGCAATCGTTAAAACAGTAAATCCAACAATAAAGTTCCAAGTAATAGAAACCATCATCGAACCTGTTGCTTCAGCCACTTTTGAATTACCTGCTGGTTGCCATCCCGCTAATAAACCCGCTAAAAAAGGTAGAATAGCTAAGTAAATAAAAGAGGTTGAATGCCACTGTGGAGAAACGACAAAAAGAGTAGCAACAACAGCTAATACGGCACCTAATACACGATATGGGGTGAAGTATTTCTTCTCATCCACACCTATACCAAAGCGGTCACATAATAAACCTGATAATAACAGTGCTGAAATTAATGCTGTTTGGAATGTAGCTATTCCTAATGCACTGGCTGATGCTCCTTCAGAAAAAACCACCATTGCGCCACAGAGGCCAGCAAACCAGTTCCATAATGGAATTTTACGTGTTTTAATTAATGTCGGAATAGAAGCAAATTGCTGACGATATTGTTTTTTGGACATAATGATAAAAAACATGACCACTAAACCACTGGCAAAAGAGATAACTGCACTAGCATTACCGTCTTTTAATACATGTCCCAGTTGCCCATTCACCGCAGACTGCATTGGTGATAGCATCCCTGCTAACACAGTTGCTACCATCAGCAAGGGTGTTGATAAATTTTTTGTACTCATAAGATGTTCCTTTTGGATTATTGACTATGAGTGATTTCTTTTTTATTTTTCAAGTAATCGGTTATTTTGTTATTAGCGCAGAGTGTATCTCCGCGCTTTTTTACTTTTCTTACTGCTATTGTTATTAAGAACTAACGTGCGATTTGCTTTAGAATATTGACCCACATATCAGCATAATGTGGCCATGCTAAAAACTCTTTGCTCCCCCAATGCGGTGAACAGTCACTCATAAAACAAGCTGTTTTTCCTTTTTCAAATTGACCAAACACCAGTAGTGGATCTTCGCCAATATTCAAAACCGTTTCAGTGTTATGTTTAGCGAACACTTTGTTATAACCAAGGAACATCGGCCATTCACTAAAACCTTTTATCGTGGCATGCTCTGCATTAACTGGAGTTGCGAATACTCCTTCTGGGGCTTCCACACGATCGTCACCCTCTAACATTTCAACAGGTAACACTTGTGCCAATAAGGTATTTTTATAGTTTGCTTTCGCTTCAATACCCATAAATGATAGATAGCCGCCAATCATTAATAAGCCACCACCATTAGCAACAAACTGTTTAATTAGCCCTAATGCATTTGGAAGTACTTTCATGTTGTAGAAAGTATCGTTTTGCAAGAGGAAAGTATTAGCACCAATATCACTGATCACGATGACATCATATTTTGCTAATTCTTCATCAGTCTGAGGAAATGCAACCTGAACGGTATGTGCAGGCATATAATCAACTGCTACCCCTTTTTCCCTTAAACAATTTAATAAAAAAGTGGCACCTTCCTCATATTTACTAGAAGTGAAACTGTCGTAGCCTTTTGAGTGGATCATATGAATGTGCCATGACTCACCAATAAATAAGATTTTCATTTTTTTTCCTCTTTCAAAAAGATTATTTATTCAGGGGATTGAGTGACAATCTGTGAATATGTTGTTTGATTGATGCGATGCATGACATTAATATCTTCAGGCATTTCTGAAGCATTACTCGTCTCAACAGCTAGTGATGCAAAAGCTGATGCATAGCGTAACGCGTAAGAAAACTGCTTTCCTTTTGCTAGTGAGGCTGCTAGTGCACCATTAAAAGCATCACCAGCGCCCGCTGTATTTTTTACCACCGCAGGATAAGCTGGTGAGTAAATATATTTATAACCGTCATAAGCTAATGAACCTTTACTACCTAAAGTAATGACAACTTTATTAACACCTTTTTGATAAATAGCATTGGCTGCATTTTTAGCAGATACTAAATCAACAACTTCAATACCTGATAATAAGCTGGCTTCTGTTTCATTAGGTGTTAATATATCTAACATTGGCAATAGCTTATCAATAATTTTATTGTAAGGTGCAGGATTTAAAATAATGGGAATATTATTTTCATTTCCGATTGAAATAATTTCCTTTAATGCTTCAATATTAGTTTCTAATTGCAATAAAATTATATCGGCATCTATAATTTTATCTTTTTGTATTTTTACCTCATCAGAAGAAATATCCATATTAGCCCCTGAATAAATAGAAATAATATTTTCACCACTCTCTTCTGACACAAAGATTGATGCTGTTCCAGTTTGATGATTTTCAGTTTGATATATCGTTGATGTTTTTATTCTTGATGACGATATAAAATTTACTGCATAATCACTAAACTGATCGGTACCGATTTTGGTGATAAAATGCACCTGTGCATCAGCATAACTTGCCGCTAATGCTTGATTACATCCTTTACCTCCTGGTGAGAAGATAAATTTATTCGCCAATAAAGATTCCCCGGTTTCTGGCAGTCTGGGCAAATAACTAATCATATCAACATTAAATGAACCTAATACACATACTTTATTTACTGCCGGCTGCCCCGCTAAATTAATTTTATCAATTTGATCATTACATTCTAAAAATTGTATGATTTCTTTTTTGGCAACTTTGTCTAATGTTTCAAATTCAATAAAGGCCCCACCATGGCATCTTTTAATTATTCCTTTCTCAGCCAATGTATTTAAATCTGATCGTATCGTTTCTTTGGTAACACTAAGCTCTTTTGCTAAAACAGAAACTTTTACTGCACCATGACCTTTGATCAGATTAACAATTTTTTTATGACGCTCTGCTTTCATTTAATGTTACCTCTATGGCAACAACTTTAATTTATTAGTTGTTATGGGATTGTGATTACAATCATATGTTATTTATTAAAAGCAAAAAAAAGCAGAAACACAAAAATAAAAAACAAAAAAAAGCAGAAATAAATAATGATAGTAATAAGATTACTTAATATATAGAAGCCATCTCCCCTCTCATTAAAACACAAATAAAATCAAATAATAAAATAACAAACACTATATTGATTATAAAACAATCTAATA
>NZ_CAWQOK010000111.1:0-9131 GCF_963896075.1 Proteus sp. G4415 | reverse complement strand
TGATTATGAACTTTCCATTGTTATCATAAATATTTCTAAAGCAATCTCCTTTTTACAATCATTTTAAATAAGTCGAGTGACTCAAGTAAAACAACCATAACATCAGGATTGATGTGAGATATATCAATTTTTTTTCTATCACCGATCCCATTAATTATCATAAACAGAGTACGAAAACGTTTGCATAAAATTTTTATGCCGATAGAATGCGTCAGATTTTTTGGCCTGGTGAAATGAATAGGGGGTTAAAGTGTCTCAGGACAACAATTATAGTCAGGGCCCGGTGCCCATATCCGCAAGAAAGGGTGGATTAGCGTTAACCTTTGTGATGTTGGGATTAACGTTTTTTTCAGCCAGTATGTGGACTGGCGGCGCTCTTGGTACTGGTCTCTCCTTTAATGATTTCTTCCTCGCAGTTCTTATCGGTAATCTTCTCCTTGGTATTTACACCGCATTTCTTGGTTTTATTGGTTCTAAAACAGGTCTCACCACTCATCTTCTTGCTCGTTACTCTTTTGGTATTAAAGGCTCTTGGCTTCCCTCATTTTTACTCGGTGGTACACAAGTCGGTTGGTTTGGTGTCGGTGTTGCGATGTTTGCTATTCCCGTTGGTAAAGCCACGGGGATTGATATTAATCTCCTGATTGCAATATCAGGAATTTTAATGACTATCACCGTGTTTTTTGGTATCTCTGCATTAACTATCCTCTCCATTATTGCGGTTCCTGCTATTGCTATCCTAGGAAGTTACTCGGTATATCTTGCGGTACATGATATGGGAGGGCTTAATACACTAATGGCAGTGAAGCCTGCCGAACAACTCGATTTTAATTTAGCCCTTGCCATGGTGGTAGGCTCTTTTATCAGTGCCGGTACATTAACGGCGGATTTTGTTCGTTTTGGACGTAACCCTAAAATTGCCGTGATTGTCGCTATTGTGGCTTTTTTCTTAGGAAATACTTTGATGTTTGTCTTTGGTGCTGCGGGAGCGGCATCATTAGGCATGGCGGATATTTCCGATGTGATGATAGCGCAAGGTTTATTACTGCCGGCGATCATTGTATTAGGTTTAAATATCTGGACGACCAATGATAATGCGTTATATGCATCAGGGTTAGGTTTTGCCAATATCACAGGGTTATCCAGTAAAAAATTATCTGTGGTTAATGGCATTATCGGCACATTGTGTGCGCTATGGCTTTATAATAATTTTGTTGGTTGGTTAACCTTTCTATCCGCGGCGATCCCTCCTGTAGGTGGCGTTATTATTGCAGATTATCTGATGAATAGAGCGCGGTATAATCAATTCAACGCTGACAAGATGCAAAATGTGAACTGGGTAGCCTTACTTGCTGTGGCTATCGGTATTGCTGCCGGTCACTGGTTACCAGGGATCGTACCTGTTAATGCCGTATTAGGTGGCGCAATCAGTTTCGCGGTATTAAATCCAATATTAAATCGTCGTACAGCTCGACAAGCGGAGATAAGTCATGCTGGGTAAAAATATAGAACAAATTAATCATGCTCGTTTAGCTGGAAAAGAAGGTTTATGGCGCATTACAGTTAAAAATAACCAGATTGCAGCCATTGAGCCACAACCGCAAAGCGATTTTCATCCCCAAGGGTTAGATGCACAAGGTGGATTGGTTCACGCTCCTTTTGTTGAACCTCATATACATTTAGACACCACGCAGACAGCAGGGCAGCCAAACTGGAATCAATCTGGAACCTTATTTGAAGGTATTGAGCGTTGGGCAGAAAGAAAAGCATTACTCACCCATGATGATGTTAAACAACGGGCGTGGCAAACATTACAATGGCAAATCGCCAATGGTATTCAGCATGTAAGAACCCATGTTGATGTTTCTGATGCATCGTTAACGGCTTTAAAAGCCATGTTAGAAGTCAAACAAGAAGTCAAACCTTGGGTTGATTTACAAATTGTGGCATTTCCCCAAGAAGGGATATTATCTTACCCTAATGGCGAAGCATTATTAGAAGAGGCCTTGAAATTAGGTGCGGATGTTGTGGGGGCAATCCCGCACTTTGAATTTACCCGTGAGTATGGCGTGGAGTCACTACATAAAACCTTCGCATTAGCGCTGAAATACGATCGACTTATTGATGTGCATTGTGATGAAATTGATGATGAACAATCGCGTTTTGTTGAAACCGTTGCTGCATTAGCACATAAAGAAAATATCGGCTCACGGGTGACAGCAAGTCATACAACCGCTATGCACTCTTATAATGGCGCTTATACTTCGCGTTTATTTCGTTTATTAAAAATGTCAGGCATTAATTTTGTAGCCAATCCATTAGTGAATATCCATTTGCAAGGGCGTTTTGATAGTTATCCAAAACGTCGGGGGATCACCCGTGTCAAAGAGATGTTAGCGAGTGGTATTAATGTTTGCTTTGGTCATGACGATGTCTTTGATCCATGGTATCCATTAGGTACAGCAAATATGCTACAAGTGCTGCATATGGGGTTACATGTTTGTCAGTTAATGGGCTATGGGCAAATTGATAATGGATTACAACTTATCAGTCATAATAGTGCAAAAACATTGGCATTAACGGATTATGGTGTGGAAGTCGGTAATAGTGCTAACTTTATTATTCTTCCTGCTGAAAATGGTTTTGATGCTTTACGTCGTCAAGTCCCTGTACGTTACTCTATTCGTCACGGTAAAGTGATTGCACAAACCGAGCCGGCTAAGACAGAAATTATGTTAGCTAAGCCAACGCGAATTACGTATAAATAAAGAATAATTGTGTAATATTAACTAATAACGGATAAGTAATAAATGCTTATCCGTTATTGCTATTAGTTTATTATGGCTGGATCAATTACTGACTATTTTGGCGAATAAGCGCAGCTAATTGCGCTAATTCCTCATCATTTGCGCGCTCAAAATCATGAGATGAAAGATAGCCAGGGTAGTTATCAAAGAAAATTTTTTGTCTGTTTTCAATGGGCGCCCATTTTGTCATATCACCCGTACCGTGCATTGGGCTGAGTTTGCTATGAACATGATCAACGCCAAAACCTTCAAAAAACATCCCCGTGCGTGACACATCTGGGAATGTTTTATCTAGGATTTTTGCCACTTTTTTAGTGGCGATGATCAATAACGCTAAGGCTTCATCGCTTAAATCAAAAGCATAACTTGGATAGTGTTTTTTCGGAATAACAACCGTAAAACCCTTGGTATTAGGGAAGATTGAAAGAAACGCAAGATGATGTTCGTCCTCCCAAATTTTATGGCAAGGTGCTTTTCCCGCTACAATTTGACAGAAAATACAGTTATCCATAGTCGCCTCATAATATAGGGTGAAAAATACTTCAAATTATCGTTATAACTTGAAGTATTTAGCGTATCTAACCGCCATGTTTTTAGTGGTGGGGTTAGTCATATACTGAAGATTCCTAGTGATCTATTCACTTGTCATCTAGATACAAGGGTGATTAAAGTAGATTTCTTTCTGCTAAATCAAGCGCAAAGTAAGAGAGAATTAAATCAGCACCTGCGCGTTTAATGGAGCCTAGTGTTTCCATTACCACGCGATCTTCATCGATAGCACCCGCTAATGCAGCAAATTTGATTTGCGCATACTCCCCACTAATTTGGTAGGCTGCTAACGGTAATAGTGTACGTTCACGAACATCACGAATAATATCTAAATAAGCACCAGCAGGCTTAACCATTAACATATCCGCACCTTCTTGCTCATCAATCAATGATTCGCGGATAGCTTCCCGACGATTCATCGGATTCATTTGATATGTTTTACGATCACCAATTAAGCGAGAGCCAGCAGCATCACGGAATGGGCCATATAATGCAGAAGCAAATTTAGTTGAGTAGGAAACAATACCGGTATCGGTAAATCCTGCTTGATCTAATGCAGCACGAATAGCGGCAACTTGACCATCCATTGCGGCAGAGGGAGCAATAAAATCAGCACCAGCTTGTGCGGCGGCAACCGCCTGTAGACCTAAATTATGGATAGTTTCATCATTATCGACATGTTCACCATGTAAAACGCCACAGTGTCCGTGTGAAGTATATTCACAGAAACAAGTATCTGACATAACAATCATTTCTGGTACAGCATCTTTACAAATACGAGACATGCGAGAAACTAGACCGTCGCTTTTCCAAGCGTCGCTACCTGTTTCATCAAGATGGTGTGAGACACCAAAGGTCATGACCGTTTTGATACCCGCTTTAGCGATACGCTCAATTTCATAAGCAAGGCGTTTTTCAGGAATACGTACCACACCTGGCATACTTTTGATCGGCTGATAATCCTCTAAGCCTTCTTCAACGAAAATAGGTAGGGCTAGATCATTTTTGCTGAGTGTCGTTTCTTGAAACAGCGCGCGCAGGTTCTCTGACTGGCGTAGTCTTCTTAATCGCTGGATGGATTGTTCGTTGCTCACAATATCTCCTTGTTATGGCCAGTTCTAATGATTATTTACTAAAGTATTATAAACCTTAATCGCAATAGATGGATACTATCATGCACAATAAATAGCGGCAGGGAAAAGTTAGCAGGGTTAAACGTAAGAAATGAAATAGGGGAGTTTTAATAAAAAAAGAGCAGGATTATTTCTGCTCCTTGGACTCTGCGCTTAATCATTTAAGGCAGTCAATGGATTATTTTTTCTGCTCTTGTAAAACAGAATCCATTTGAATTTTACATGCCGCAACAATTTGCGTTAAGCCTTCTTGGAACTCTTCACGTGAACCAATTTCTGCTTTTGCATCACGTAAAGATTTAACAACTTCAACGGTGCCATTAGAAAAATCAGCTTCCGTTGCATCTAGTTTTGCAAAATCAAAGTTTTGAGATTTCAATGTTGCTAATGCGTCTTTGGCGATTTTCTCAGGCGCTTCATTAGTATCATAAGCTTTTACTGAGATATCTTTGAATGTATTGCAATAATCTTCAGCCATTTTACTTGGGTTAGCAAATGCAACAGCAGGAAGTAAAAGCAGGGATAACAGAAGTGGTTTCATTATAAGCCTCATGGTTTATTTTTGGTGCGTACACTGTAAGTGTAACATATAAACCCATATAGCGTTAAATCAGAATAGGATTAACATTAGTTATTTATTACAGATAAAAAAATCCCCTCTATAACAATAGAGGGGCAGTTAAATGAATAAAGAATGGTTTATTTCGGAATTAAGTATATAGACTTTTCAGATTTACTTTTTGCTTATTTGTGCAGCACAAAAAGAAGCGACAATAAATTAAAATCATGCGCAATTGCACTTTGATGACGTCAATATCATTATTGACGATAAGCTGTTTTAATTTGGTTTAATGTGTTGCGGAAGGTTTCTGCTTGTTGTTCATCAGCAACTTCGGAAATAGCTCGCTCAATATTTAAGATAACGCGTCCAGCATCTGCTTGACCTAATGCTTTTAACATATAAGTCACAAGCGTTTTTAGGCATGCAACTTCTTGCGCTAATGTTTCAACATCTGCTTGTGTTTTAAACTTCTCATTCATGGTGAATTTCCCTTTATATCGTTTGTTTATTAACCTAAAAATAATGCCTAGTAACAGAATAACATTGTATTCATCTGGTATGAATAGCTTTTCTTATCGCCCATAAAAGAAATAAATGAATAAAACGAATAAACAAATAGTAGATAAGAAATCATTTCCGCTAGCACACTCTTATTATGATTATGTCATCGATATCACGCTATACTTTAAATTACCCATTACCGTTTAATGCGGTTTGATATAAAAATAAACACTCAGCAATAAAAGGTGAGGAATATGAGGAATAATAGATGAACAGAGAGCAACTATTACAAGCAATATCTCACTATCCTGCACTCGCTCAGCGAAATATGGGAAATACACATAAAGGCACTTTTGGTACATTAGCCATTATCGGCAGCTCAGAAGGCATGAGTGGTGCGATTGTTTTGGCGGGAAAAAGTGCGCTTAAAGCAGGGTGTGGTAAAGTCTTTTTGGGCTTTGCACAACCACAATTGCCACTGCCTTTTATTGATAGTGCACCCGAACTGATGCTACAAACAGCCATAACATTATTAGAGCAACCACAAATATCAGCATGGGCGATTGGCTGCGGTTTAGGGCTCTCCTCTGATTCGGAACAATTGCTGACTACAGTACTAGCACAACGTAACGAGAAAATACCTTATGTTTTTGATGCCGATGCGCTGGTGTTATTGGCTCAATTAAACTTATCGCATATTAACACGAATTTAACCGCTAATTGTGTATTAACGCCCCATCCGAAAGAGGCCGCAACTTTACTTCATTGTGATGTTGCTGATATTCAAAATAACCGTCAACAAGCAGCAATAGAAATTACACGCCAATATCATTGCTGGGCCATAGTGAAAGGACAAGGAACGGTGATTGCTTCACCTCAAGGAAATATCACAGTAAATACAACAGGGAACAGTGGATTATCGACAGCAGGGAGCGGTGATGTATTAACCGGTGTCATGGCAAGTTTTTTAGCACAAGGTATGCCAATCGCAGAGGCTGTGCCGAGTGCCGTATGGATACATGGTATTGCCGCAGACCAATTAATAAAACAAGGAATAGGGCCGATAGGATTAACTGCATCAGAGCTTATTGATACCATTCGTGCGGTTCGCAACCAAATGTGGGCAACCCACCAACAGCACAGCACTGATTTATTTTAACTGAGTAGTTTATTTTTTGTAGTAACTCATTAATACTTAAAGCCGATTGATAATTGATATTAGGTTGGTTTTAGTTAATTGACTCACAGTAATCTTGAGGTTATTGCGATACTATTAAGGCAAATGGAGAGTTGAGAGGAGTTATTATGTATAAAACAATTTTAGTGCCTATCGATATTGTAGAAGAAGAGTTAACCAGTAAAGCAGTACGCCATGCGGTTTATTTAGCCAAAGAAACAGGAGCTAATTTACATCTTATTCATGTGCTTCCTATCTCTTCAGCCATTATTAATGCTTATTCACTGGGTTATCCCGAAATTAAAGACAAAGCGACAGTAAAAGCCGAAAATGATATGCAAATGCTGGTGGATTCGGTGGATCTGCCTGCTGAAAAAGTGGCTTACACTGTCACTTTTGGCTCTCCCCGTGATGAAATTTTAACGACAGCAAAAGATATTCAAGCAGATTTAATTGTTATCGGCTCTCGCAGACCCAACATTAGCACACATTTATTAGGCTCTACGGCCGCAGGCGTTGTTCGTTATGCAGATATTTCTGTGTTAGTGGTTCGTTAATTGACACATGCTAATAGGTTATGAGGTTTCATAACCTATTTTTTTCTTTTAAATTATCTATTTTACCATTATTAAATTATTTTCATTGGGTTGCGCATTAATAGAGTCAATGGGATGGAAAAATTTACACAAGAACTTTTAAGGCTCGACCATTTTATTCTACGTATTCTACGCTACTATATAATAGGTACTGTATTCTTTTTTTTAGGATTATTACCGGGCGTGCTAGGGTTCTATTTTATTGAAGGACATACTTTTATGGAGTCCTCATTAAACGCAATATCAATGTTAAGTGGTCAACCGGTAGAGCCTGCGCCTGCAACACCAACAGGGCGTTTTTTTATTGCGATTTATGGTTTGTTTCTTCAGTGTGTTTTTATTTTATCGATTGGATTAGTAGTGACACCCTTTATTCATCGACAATTACATAAATGGCATCTTGAAGAGGATTAGCAATCATACTGTTGGTTGAAAAAATCAAAATAACAAACAGACGATAATTAATAATGAGGAGTTGCTATGTATAAGACAATTCTAGTGCCCGTGGATATTTCAGAAGATGAATTAACCGAAAAGGCTTTACAACACGCTGTTTATATTGCAAAGCTTGAAGGGGCTAAGATCCATTTGTTTCATGCTATTCCTGATGTTTCACGTTTTTCAATTAGTTATAGCTACCATTATGATATGTTAAGCTCTTTTGCTAATAAAGCGATTGAACGAGTTCAAGAACAACTGCAAGAATTAGCTAATTCTGTAGATTTACCTAAAGAGCAAGTTGATTTCTCTGCCGCATTTGGCTCAGCAAGAGATAAAGTGTTAGAGCTGGCAGAAAAAATTAAAGCGGATTTAATTGTCGTTGGCTCTCGTCGTCCTAGCATTTCAACTCATTTATTAGGCTCTAATGCATCAGGAATTGTGGCTTACGCCAAACAATCTGTGTTAGTTGTGCGTTAATCCTATAAGCGATGAAATAGGCTAACATCATAGTATAATATGGTATAAAAGGAGATAGAGATAACGCTATCTCCTTATTAATCAAACTAGAATATTTAGTGTTTGATAATCAATTATTTTATCGATACTACTTGCTTAGTATTGGGATCATCAGCAATTGTAAAGGAGATGTGACTATATCTAGCGCCAAAGTAACGGGTAATAATATTCTTGGTGTGCTGGCACCAATAAGATTTTCTTTGTATTGGTAGAATTCAACATTAAAGGGATGGTTAAAAGGTAGTAAATACTCATTTTTTTGTTCTTTATTTTTTTGATGAACTGTTCCAAGTAAATTATCTATTTTTAGTGAACAGGTGTTTATATCTTTTTTACATATAAAACCGTAAGTTAGTGCTGCTTCTTTATCGGTTTGAGTTATCCAGTTATAATTTATTTTAATTTTCCCATTAAATTGCTTCTTTTGATTATCAATAATAAATTCAACTGGATTTTCTACGCTCAATTTATCATGGTGGATAAGCGGATCTCTTAAAATATTTACTGCGTTATCTCCACCTCTTATTAATAAATAATCAAAATGATCACCAATAAATACCCATCCGCTAGTACCGTTACTATCTTTTGCTAGAGAGAGTGCGGTAATTGAATCGCCTTTCCAATGAGAACGATGATAACCATTATCATTTTTAGTTGATAACATTAACCCGAATGAAAAACAGCCTGATAATAAAAAGAAAATAGGAAAAATAACTATTGATAATAAGACAGCGGACTTTGTTCTCAAAAAACTTACCATATTAATTTTCTCTTAGTTATAAATTAATGAATTCTGTCATGATAATCTTTAAATGACTTTAAATATATTTTCAAATTTATAAAGTGGTC
>NZ_CAWQOK010000110.1:0-22236 GCF_963896075.1 Proteus sp. G4415 | reverse complement strand
TTTTTTTACTCTTTTTTAGGTAAAGGTAAGTATTTTTTTTCAACTTGTTATCACAAGGTAACTCGTCGATTTTAGCTGTTTTATGGCCGATCAACACTTTTTTCTATATGTTTTCTCTATAAGTAAAATAGACTATCTCTATGATATAAAAGTCATTATTTGCTCTGCTTTATACGATTAAGCGACTAAAAAAGCAATTTAGATCTTGGTGCTATATTTTGAGATCCTCTTTACGCCTTGCTTGCAAGGTGTTAAATTGATCACGTTTCCGAGATTTTGTTAGTAAAGTTTTATCTATTAATAATTGAATAATTAAAGCTCGGTAATTTATAAACTCAGATTCTACTATTTTCTTAGTATTGTTCAGGCGAAACTCTTGTATCTTTATATTGAAACACTGAAGCAACGGCTGGATGCGATTAATCAACTCAGGCTGGAACGTGCATTTGCATCGATGAGTGATGTGTTTAAACAGGTGTATGGTTTAATTCCTGTTTTACTGCATTACCACCACCCTCAGTTGCCAGGCTATATTCAAGGAAATGTCCCTCATGGTACATGTTTCTTTGAACCTGATGACGTGCAACGTCAATGGGTCAATAAGCTGACTAATGCATCATGTGATGAGCCAATGAATGGATACACCAGCGGAGAGTTACCTATTACGGGTATCTATTCGATGGGAAGTACTTCCTCGATTGGGCAAAGTCACTGCTCCGATATTGATATTTGGGTCTGTCACCAATCTTGGCTGGACCAAGATGAGCGTGCGCGTTTACAACGTAAATGTTTACTGATAGAACAATGGGCGGGAGAATTAGGTATTGATGTTACTTTTTTCTTAATTGATGAGAATCGCTTCCGTCATCATGCAAGTGGTAGCTTAGGTGGGGAAGATTGCGGCTCAACTCAGCATATCCTGTTACTTGATGAGTTCTACCGTACCGCTGTTCGCCTTGCAGGTAAACGTTTGTTATGGACGATGGTACCAGTAGAAGAAGAGTACCATTACGATGAATATGTTAATTCACTCTATGCCCAAGGTGTATTAACGCCCAATGAATGGCTTGATTTAGGTGGACTGGGTGAGCTTTCTGCCGAAGAGTATTTTGGTGCAAGCCTGTGGCAACTCTATAAGAGTGTTGATTCACCTTATAAAGCCGTATTAAAAAGTATTTTATTGGAAGCCTATTCCGCGGATTACCCTAATGGCAAATTGTTGGCATTAGAAATGAAACAGCATCTTCATCGTGGTGAAATCGTAAATTACGGTTTAGATGCATATTGTATGATGCTTGAGCGCGTAACCCGCTATTTAGTTTCGATTAATGATTTAACCCGCCTTGATTTAATCCGTCGCTGTTTCTACCTGAAAGTTTGTGAAAAATTATCTAATGAAAAAAATGAGAATGAACCTGCAGGTTGGCGACGCCAAGTATTATCTCAGTTAGTCACGCAGTGGCAGTGGGATCACGAACGTTTAGCGATATTAGATAATCGTGATAGCTGGAAAATAGAGCGCGTTCGTAACGCACATAATGAATTATTAGATACGATGATGCAAAGCTATCGTAATCTTATTCGTTTTGCGCGCCGTAATAACTTAAGTGTCAGTGCTAGTCCACAAGATATTGGTGTATTAACACGTAAGCTTTATGCCGCTTTTGAAGCGCTACCGGGTAAAGTAACCCTGGTTAATCCACAGATTTCTCCTGATTTATCCGAGCCTCATTTAACCTTTATCTATGTGCCACCGGGACGCGCTAATCGTAGTGGTTGGTATCTTTATAATCGGGCTCCCGATTTTGCACATATTGTTGGTCATCAACCGTTAGAATATAACCGTTACTTAAATAAATTAGTGGCG
Organism: Proteus sp. G4415; assembly: GCF_963896075.1. Classification (NCBI taxonomy): domain Bacteria; kingdom Pseudomonadati; phylum Pseudomonadota; class Gammaproteobacteria; order Enterobacterales; family Morganellaceae; genus Proteus; species Proteus sp. G4415. Next base: position 20,369 of record NZ_CAWQOK010000110.1, on the reverse strand, counting down.
TGGTCTTATTTTAATGGGTTACTTACTAAAGATTCACAGGTTTATATTCATCAAGGTGACTCCTCTTGTGATGAAATTAAACTTCATGAATTAGTGCGGGATATCTCGAGTCATTTTCCTATTCGTTTACCTGCCCCGACGCCTAAAGCACTGTATAGCCCTTGTGAAATTAGACATTTAGCCATTATTGTCAATTTAGAAGTCGACCCAACAGAGCGTTTTTCTGATCAAGTAGTGCATTTTGATTTTAGAAAGTTGGATGTATTTAGCTTTGGCGAGGAAGAGCAATGCTTAATTGGCAGTATCGATTTACTCTATCGTAACTCTTGGAATGAAGTGAGAACGCTGCATTTTAATGGTACGCAATCGATGTTGGAATCGTTAAAAACTATTTTAGGTAAAATGCACCAAGATGCGGCCCCACCTGCATCGGTTGAAGTTTTTTGTTATAGCCAGCATCTACGTGGTTTAATTCGCACCCGTGTTCAACAGTTAGTCTCAGAATGTATTGAATTGCGTTTATCAACCAATAGATTAGAGCCAGGGCGTTTTAAAGCATTACGTATTGCAGGGCAAACATGGGGATTGTTCTTTGAACGTCTTAATGTTTCTGTGCAAAAGTTGGAGAATGCCATTGAATTTTATGGTGCTATTTCATACAACAAATTGCATGGATTACCCGTTAAATTAGGCAAAGATGCCCGTTATCTGCCCGCGGTGATTGATGGTTTTGCTTGTGAAGGGATTATTCAGTTCTTCTTTGAAACAACAGAGGATAATAATGTCTTTAATATCTATATCTTAGATGAAGCTAATCGAGTGGAGATTTATTCTCACTGCGAAGGCAGTAAAGAAGAGTTAGTAAAAGATGTCAGCCGTTTTTACTCTTCATCTCATGATCGCTTTACTTATGGCTCAAGCTTTATCAACTTCAATTTGCCACAGTTTTATCAAATCGTGAAAGTGGATGGAGCAACGCAAGTACTGCCTTTTGCTGGGGGATCGTTTGGTAAGCTAAGTGATCTAGGTAAAACAGCGCCAAAAGAAGAGATGAGTACTAAGCCTATTCAAGGGTTTAATGATTATCAGGCTGTACATCATCACTGATAATCGACACGGCAAAACCGATAGAGAAGTGATGGGGACTTTTCCGCACCCATCACTTAGTTGTCTGTGTTAAAAAGAAAATGCTTCACCACTTTGTTCGCTGATTGCTTGAGCCAACATGGTTAAAAATTCCCCGCCACTACGATCGCAAATCCACTGTGTACCTTTCCAATCAAAATGATAACCGCCAGAACGCGTTGCTAACCATACTTGATGAAAGGCTTCCTGACGATTAATGATAATTTTACTATGATTTTCAAAGGTTAATGTCATTACGCCACCATTGATTTCACAATCAATATCCGCATCACCTTCATAATTATCAATGGTTTGTTCTATTTCTGACATCAATTCGTCAGCTAATTGGTGAAATTCACTATCGTTCATCTTCATTTTCCTATTTGCTTTTCGAGATCTAACTGCGATTATAGAGGATATTAACCAAATTAATGATAGGCAGATTTCGAATGAAAACGTATTTACGTTGCACCCTTGCTATAATAACACTGATTTCTCTTTCTGGTTGTGGCTTGAAAGGCCCTCTCTATTTCCCGCCTGAAGATACTCAGGCAAATATGACTCAGTCATCCCAGCCAACCCAGCAAGTTGAGACTTCCTCAACACAAAACAATTAGTCAATATTAGAAACGGGACACCCGTTTCAGGCAGGGTTAAGATGCAATTTTCAAAAATGCATGGGTTAGGCAATGACTTTATGGTTGTTGATGCTGTTACCCAAAATGTTTATTTTTCACCAGAATTAATTTGCCGGTTAGCCAATCGACATACTGGTGTTGGGTTTGATCAACTGTTAGTAGTTGAAGCACCTTATGATCCTGAATTGGACTTTCATTACCGCATTTTTAATGCTGATGGGAGTGAAGTCGCACAATGTGGCAATGGTGCTCGCTGTTTTGCTCGATTTGTGAGACTAAAAGGGCTTACAAATAAAAGAGAAATAAAAGTCAGTACCCAGTCTGGCAGAATGACCTTACATGTTATGGATAATGAAGATGTTTGTGTCAATATGGGAGAGCCAGAGTTTGAACCACAAAAAGTACCGTTTCGTGCTCAAAAAGTAGAAAAAACCTATATTATCAGAGCGATGGAACGAACAGTTCTATGTGGTGTGGTGTCAATGGGAAATCCGCACTGCGTGATCCAAGTGGAAGATATCAAAACTGCGGAAGTTGAGTCATTGGGCTCAGTATTGGAACAACACGAACGCTTTCCAGAGCGCGCCAATATTGGTTTTATGCAGGTGGTTGATAGAAATACATTGCATTTACGGGTATTTGAACGTGGTGCTGGAGAAACTCAAGCTTGTGGAAGCGGTGCCTGTGCCGCTGTCGCGGTGGGGATCTCCCAAGGTTTATTAGATAGAAAAGTGAAAGTTAATTTACCGGGTGGATCATTATCAATTGAATGGAAAGGTACAGGAAACCCACTTTATATGACAGGACCTGCTGTGCATATTTATGATGGAACAATCCAGCTATAATATTATTTTTGAGAGGTGCTTGGTATGACGGATAAGAATGAGCAGTTTTGTTACCCTGAGAAAAACGAACTCAACGATCAAACCATCATTGATTATCTCAAGGAGCATCCTGGTTTCTTTATCCGTAATGCCAGCTATATTGAGCAAATGCAAGTTCCTCACCCAGTAAGAGGGAGTATCTCATTAGTTGAGTGGATAATGTCACGTCAGCGAACACGTATCCATTATCTTGAAGAGGATATGCGTTTGTTGATTGAGCAAGCTGCAGAAAATGAATCTCTATTTAGCCAATTACTAAGGCTTATCTCTGAGTTATCCCGCTGTAATTCATTAAAGGAAATGCTGGAACAGTTAAATCTTTGGGCGAAGGAGTTAGGGCTTTACTCAGTACAACTGCGTCTTTTCACCGATCGTTGGCAATTACAACCCCCTTTAGATGCTCAAACACTCGCACTATCTCGTCAAACATTTGAGCATTTCCGTATTCAGCGTATGGGCGATAATAATCACTATTTGGGGCCATTAAATGGCCAAGAAATGATGTTATTAATGCCTAATGTTCGTCGTTCTGGCTCTGTGGCACTCTCATTATTAGGGCATTATGGCGATTTAGGGGTGATCATTTTTAATAGTCGAGATAGCCAACATTTTCAAGAAGGTATGGGAACGGCAATGTTGGATAAACTCGCGCAGATATTACCTGAGTTATTAACTCGCTGGATCGCAAGACAATGAGCCAAATTATTGACGTCCCTGAAACACTCTCATTAGCCATTGATAGCTTCTTAAGTTATATCGAAGTTGAACGGCGATTAAGTCCGGTAACGGTAGAAAATTACCAGCGACAATTAATGACCATTGCACAAATGATGGTTGCAATAAAAATCAACCAATGGTCGTTACTGGAAAGCCAACATGTGCGTATGTTATTGGCTAAAAGCCATCGCAGTGGATTACAACCTGCAAGTTTAGCATTGCGCTTTTCAGCATTGCGTAGCTTCCTTGATTGGCAAGTTTCTCAAGGAATGTTAGCAGTAAACCCCGCCAAAGGGGTTCGAACACCCAAATCAGGTCGTCACTTGCCTAAAAATATGGATGTTGATGAAGTCAGTCAATTGATGAATATCGACTTAAAAGATCCCCTCTCTGTAAGGGATAGAACGATGCTGGAAGTGATGTATGGCGCTGGATTACGTTTATCTGAACTGACTAACTTAAATATCAATGATATTGATCTCCAAGAAGGCGAAGTCCGAGTATTAGGTAAAGGCAGTAAAGAGCGTAAAGTTCCCTTGGGAAGAAAAGCCGTAGAGTGGTTACAGCATTGGTTTGCCATGCGGGAGCTGTATTCTCCTGAGGATACTGCGGTTTTTATCTCAACGAAAAGCGGTCAACGATTATCTGTTCGCAGTGTGCAAAAACGTTTTGAACTTTGGGGGGTGAAACAAGGACTCAGTAGCCATGTCAATCCTCATAAACTGCGCCACTCTTTTGCCACTCATTTACTTGAATCAAGTGGTGATTTGCGAGCAGTACAAGAGCTATTAGGCCACGCTAATTTATCAACCACACAAGTTTATACTCACTTAGATTTTCAGCATTTAGCGAAAGTCTATGATGCTGCTCATCCAAGAGCTAAGAGAGAAAAATCATAATGCACTTTTATCGCACTCTGATGCCGATTGCAGCGATGACTTTTGATTTAGACGATACGCTGTATGACAATGTTCCTGTGATGGATAAAACAGAAGAAGAGACCTTAGCGTTTATCCGTCAGTATGATGAGCGTTTTCACCATTTTACTGAACATGATGTAGATGCTTACAAACAGCCACTATTAGAAAATAATCCTGATATTTTTCACGATATCACTCAGTGGCGTTGGTTAGCGGCTAAAAATATGTTGTTAGACTATGGCTATAGTGAAACTAAAGCACAGCAAGGTGCTGATGAAATTATGGCTCATTTTGCTTATTGGCGTAGCCGTATTAATGTCCCTAATAATACCCATCAAGTGTTGACACAACTGGCGGAAAAAATCCCATTAATCGCTATTACTAATGGTAATGCTAATCCATTAAGCTGTGGGTTGGGGCAATACTTTACACATATTTTAAAGGCAGGGCCTGATGGGCGCTCTAAGCCTTATCCTGATATGTTTGATAAGGCAGCTTCGTTACTTAAACTCCCTCATCAGAATATTTTGCATGTAGGCGATCATCTAGTGACGGATGTAGAAGGCGCGGTTAAAAGTGGATTACAGGCGTGTTGGATTAATTTAGATAATCGCAGTTTGTTTACCGAAGGTGAAACGCGTGTTATGCCTCATATTGAGATCACTGAATTAGCTAAACTGGTTGAATTAATTTAATCATAGACGCGCTCTGTGCAGGTCTTTATCCACTTTTCAGTGGGCATAGTTTTGCATCGGGCGTAAAATCCTGTTAGTTTGTTGCTTAATAAACTAACTTCTGTATATATCCACAGTATTTCTCTTCACTCAATGATTGGTAATTATGGACGTCTCATATCTGCTCGAAGGCCTTAACGATAAACAGCGCGAAGCCGTTGCAGCACCGCGTGTAAATATGCTGGTACTTGCAGGTGCTGGTAGTGGTAAAACACGCGTATTAGTACATCGCATTGCTTGGTTATTATCTGTTGAACAAGCCTCTCCTTTTTCCATTATGGCGGTAACATTTACTAATAAAGCTGCAGCAGAAATGCGTCATCGTATTGAGGACTTGATTGGTACTAGTCAAGGGGGAATGTGGATAGGTACCTTCCATAGTCTCGCCCATCGTTTATTACGGGCGCATTATCTTGATGCTGGTTTACCTCAAGACTTCCAAATCATTGATAGTGATGATCAATACCGTTTAATTCGTCGTATCGTAAAATCCATGGCTCTTGATGATAAGCAATGGCCTCCTCGTCAAGGTATGTGGTATATCAATGGAAAGAAAGATGAGGGACTCCGCCCACAACATATTCAGACCTATGGTAACCCCGTGGAAACCACATGGTTAAAAGTCTATCAAGCTTATCAAGAAGCTTGTGATCGTGCAGGCTTAGTGGACTTTGCGGAGTTGTTATTGCGTGCCCATGAGTTGTGGCTGAATAAACCACAAATTCTAGAACACTATCAACACCGTTTTACCAATATCTTAGTGGATGAATTCCAAGATACTAACCGTATTCAATATGCTTGGATCAGGATGTTGGCAGGACAGACTGGTAAGGTGATGATAGTCGGTGATGATGATCAATCTATTTACGGTTGGCGTGGGGCTCAAGTTGAAAATATTCAAAACTTTTTAAATGAATTTCCCGGTGCTGAAACCATCCGCTTAGAGCAAAATTACCGCTCCACCAGTAATATTCTAAAAGCCGCTAATGCCTTAATTGCTAATAATAGCGATCGCTTAGGTAAAAACCTATGGACAGAAGGGGCTGAAGGCGAGCCGATTTCACTCTATTGTGCATTTAACGACCTAGATGAAGCGCGTTATGTAGTAGGGCGTATTAAGCGTTGGCATGAAGAGGGAGGCGCCCTTGCAGATTGTGCCATTCTTTATCGTAGTAATGCCCAATCGCGCATCATGGAAGAAGCGCTATTACAAGCGAATATGCCTTATCGTATTTATGGTGGACAGCGTTTCTTCGAGCGTCAAGAGATCAAAGATGCCCTCTCTTATATGCGTTTAACAGCGAATCGTCACGATGATGCCTCTTTTGAACGTGTTGTGAATACGCCAACGCGTGGAATTGGTGATAGAACCTTAGATGTGGTTCGCCAAGTAGCTAGAGATAACCAAATCACATTATGGGAAAGTGCATTACAGGTTATTGAGCATAAAATGCTAGCAGGCCGGGCTATTGCCGCAATTGCGCGCTTTTTAGAATTAATTGAGACGTTAGCAAATGAAACAGCGGATATGCCGTTGCATGTGCAAACAGACCGTATTATTCGCGATTCTGGCTTAAAAGCGATGTATGAGCAGGAAAAGGGTGAAAAAGCACAAGCGCGGATTGAAAACTTGGAAGAGCTAGTGACGGCGACTCGTCAATTTAGCTATCAAGATGAAGACGAAGATTTAATGCCATTGCAAGCTTTTCTCTCTCATGCGGCATTAGAATCAGGAGAAGGACAGGCTGATGCGTATCAAGATGCTGTTCAATTGATGACACTACACTCGGCGAAAGGGCTAGAGTTCTCACAAGTGTTTATTGTCGGGGTTGAAGAAGGCATGTTCCCAAGCCAGATGTCCTTGGATGAAGGTGGGCGCTTAGAAGAAGAGCGTCGGCTAGCTTATGTTGGCGTGACGCGTGCCATGAAAAAGTTAACACTTACTTACGCTGAAAACCGCCGTTTATATGGTAAAGAAGTGAGCCATCGACCTTCGCGCTTTATTGGCGAGTTACCAAAAGAGTGTGTTGAAGAAGTACGGTTACGGGCGACGGTTTCACGTCCCGTGAATCATCATCGTTTAGGTACACCGATTATTAGTAATGATACAGGTTACTCCCTTGGTCAACGGGTTAAGCACCCTAAATTTGGTGAAGGTACTATTATTAATATCGAAGGTAGCGGTGAACACTGCCGATTACAAATAGCCTTTAATGGTGAAGGTATTAAGTGGTTGGTTGCTGCTTTTGCACGATTAGAGTGATTGGCTATTTATTGACACTGTTAATTTTTTAAAAGAGAGCAATATAAAAAAACACCCTTACTAATCTAGAAGATAGTTAAGGGTATTTTTTTTAATGAACATATAATTAACCGAATTAATAATTCCGTTACAGATTATTTTAACGGAGTTAGCTGATGAAAATTACTTCTGTATTATTTGATACTTATTATCCAATTAAGCCTGTGACAAAAATCACTGAGGATTTCTCTGTTGATAAAATGCCTCCTGTGGAGCCTATTTATGAGCAGCGTTTTGATACTTACCATCCTAGTGCTCCTGCCAACCCGTTTGAAGAAGATCTCTATTGTCGATTATTACGACATCAACGTGATTTTGTGCCGCGCATGAATCTCTATTTAAGTGGGGTGATCGGTGCTATCCGTATTGCAACTAATTCTACATCAACATTCTTTAGACGCTCACAACGCCGTATAGAAGCGATAGCAATGGGTTGTAATACAAAAGAAGAGCACTCAAGCCCTGCCAGAAAGGGGTATCTTTCTGGCGCTTTCATTAGTATTGATAATTTAGCTCAATAGTAAGTATGTGCTAACTTCGTCTTAAACGTTGCTGAGTGTAGAGTGCATCTAAAGTAAATAAGATAAGGGCGACCCAAATAAACCCAAAGGTCACTAAACGCTCCGCATCGATTTGTTCTCCATACACCATAGTGGCGAGAATAAACATCAATGTGGGTCCTATATACTGGAAAAATCCTAGGGTAGATAGACGCAAATGTTGAGCTGCTTCGGTAAAGAGCAGTAAGGGTACGGTGGTGATAACCCCTGCAGCAATCAGTAATGTATTTAGCGACCAGCTATTTTCTAACATATTGCTGGTGGGTGAATGGGTAAAAAAGAGGATATAAACTAAAGCAACAGGAAACAGCCACAGTGTTTCTATTGTCATACCCGTTTGTGCATCTACCCCAAGTTTTTTACGTAATAGTCCATATAGGCCGAATGTGACTGCTAAACTAAGGCCGATAACAGGTACAGAGCCGAATTGCCATAATTGGATAAAGACGCCAGTAAAGGCTAAACTTACGGCGAACCATTGCATACGGCGAAAGCGCTCGCCTAAAAAAATCATACCGAATAACACATTAACTAATGGATTAATAAAGTAACCAAGGCTGGCTTCTAACATAAATCCGTGGTTAACCGCCCATATATAGATAAGCCAGTTACTGGCAATAATCACCGCAGTAAGTGCTAACATTAGTACTTTTTTGGGCTGGCGAACAAGTTGGCGTAAATAGGGCCAATGGCGAGTGATCGACATTAAAAGCAACATAAAGAAGAATGACCATAAAATACGGTGTGTTAAGATCTCTTCTGCGGGCACTTCTTGAATGCTTTTAAAATAGACAGGGGCAATACCCCAGATCAAATAGGCGCCTAGGGCACATAAAACGCCTTTTAAAGTGTTTTTCTGGCTCATGCTATCTCTGGTATTGATGGAAATGAAATATGTGACGGGGTTATCATACCCAATGACATTATCTAATGTGTCATTAGGCATGTTTTTTTACAAGTAATTAATATTAATCTACCCAAGATAATGGATAAGTCGCATCAGCCAACAATATAAGTTGCTGTGCCGCTGGCGATATGAACTTGTTTTTCATTGTGTAATTCAACCCTTGCCACAGAAACTTTATTACCACTACGTAGTATATGACTACTTGCGGTAAAACATTCCCCTCGCCCTGGGCGTAAATAATCAACACGTAGATCGATAGTGCCCATTTTGGCCAGTTTTTGTTCGAGTTGCTCTTGGGATATAGGGGCTAGACGTGTTAGGGCATTACCTACACAGACTAAACCTGCACTTACGTCTAACACCGAGGCTATCATGCCACCATGTAAAATGCGTTGTGCGATATTGCCAACCAGTTTGTCTTGGTAGCGAAATTGGATCTCAGCATAATCTTGTTCGAAGCGAATTAATTCTAAACCTATCAGTTGATTAAAAGGCATTTGATAGACAAAAACATGTCCAATCAACGCTTGTGCTTCTTCCAGTGTTAATATTTTCTCCATTTTAAAGTTCCTCGACATTTTATTATTAGGTTAATGTTTTGTTAATAATAGATGACAAAAAGGTAATTTCCCATTCATCCGATTAATAGAGTGGCGAGAAAATATATGAGATTTAATGGAAATAACGTGTAAAATATGGACGCCTAACGCGAATAAAGCTGATTTATAAGCGCTCACGACAAATATTAAGTGCTATCTTTTATATTGTTCACTAATAATACAGGATAATTAACTATGCGTTACATCCGTTCTTTACTCACGGTGATTTTAACCTACCCTGTATGGGGAGTGGCGGCGGAGATATCACCTGTATCATCTCCAACACCGTTGGTTCAGGGCAGTATTATTTCCGGTCTATTACAAGAGTATGATTCACCCTTTGTACTTTACCCTTATGAATCTAATTATATTATTTACACAAAAACCTCCGATATGAATAAAGAGGCGATTGCCAGTTATGATTGGGGTCATAAGGCTAAAAAAGATGAAGTTAAATTTCAGATAAGTCTTGCATTCCCGCTGTGGCGTGGCATTGCCGGGGAAAATTCTGTATTAGCGGCTTCCTATACGCAACGCTCTTGGTGGCAGCTAAGTAATAAAAAAGAGTCTGCGCCGTTTCGTGAAACCAACTATGAACCACAACTATTTTTAGGTTGGGCGACGGATTATCAATTTGCCGGTTGGACATTAAGAGAAATTGAAACGGGATTTAACCATGAATCGAATGGCCGCGCAGAGCCTACTTCACGAAGTTGGAATCGTGTTTATGCACGTTTTATGGCGCAAAAAGGTAATTTCCAACTCGATCTGAAACCTTGGTACCGTTTTAATGAAAGTGCTAAAAATGATGATAATCCCGATATTAATCGCTATATGGGATATTACCGCTTAAAAGCGGGTTATCGTTTAGGCGAAAGTACGTTTACTTTAACAGGGCGTTATAACTGGAGTAGCGGATACGGTGCTGCTGAGCTAGGCTGGAGCTATCCTATTACCAAGCATGTACGCTTTTATACCCAACTATTTAGTGGGTATGGGGAGTCGATGATTGATTATAATTTCCGTCAAACTCGTATCGGTGTCGGCGTTATGCTCAATGATATGCTGTAATTTTCTTCATTCTAGGGTAGCATAACACGACAAGTGGTGATGGCACCTTTATACTGGTGCCTTTTCTTTTACTCCTCATTATCGTTCTTACCAGCTTTTCAGAGGAATGGCGTGTCCACAGCAGAAGTTCTTAATTCAATGCCATCAGCTCAGGTTATTTTGCGCGAAACCTTTGGTTATCAGCAATTTCGACCAGGCCAGCAAGAGATTATTGATACCATTATCACCGGGCGCGACTGTTTAGTCGTCATGCCGACGGGAGGGGGAAAATCGCTTTGCTATCAAATACCTGCGCTTTTGCTTGATGGCTTAACCGTAGTTGTTTCTCCGTTGATTTCCCTAATGAAAGATCAAGTTGATCAACTCTGCTTACATGGTATTGACGCGGCATTTCTTAACTCAACTCAAAGCCGAGATGAACAACTGCAAGTACAAATGCGTTGTCAACGGGGTGAAATAAAACTGTTATATATTGCACCTGAACGCCTAATGATGGAGAGTTTTCTTCACCATTTAGTGCAATGGCAGCCTGCTTTATTAGCGGTGGATGAAGCACACTGTATTTCTCAATGGGGTCATGATTTTCGCCCTGAATACCGAGGAATTGGCTTATTAAGACAGTATCTTCCTGATGTCCCTATTATTGCGTTAACGGCGACAGCTGATAATACAACACGTCATGACATTATTAATCAGCTCGCGTTACGCACTCCTTTAGTTCATATTAGCAGTTTTGACCGCCCAAATATTCGTTATACTTTAGTTGAAAAATATAAACCGCTCGATCAACTTTGGCTGTTTATTCGTGGGCAGAAAGGAAAATCAGGCATTATCTATTGTAATAGTCGCAGCAAAGTAGAAGAGACCGCTGAACGACTAGGCAAGCGAGGATTAAGTATCGCGGCTTATCATGCGGGTATGGATATTGCCACACGAGCGAAAGTGCAAGATGCTTTTCAACGCGATGATTTGCAGATTGTGGTCGCAACGGTCGCTTTCGGTATGGGAATTAATAAACCCAATGTACGTTTTGTGGTTCATTTTGATATTCCGCGTAATATTGAATCTTACTATCAAGAAACGGGACGCGCAGGACGCGATGGTTTACCTGCACAAGCGGTACTGTTTTATGATCCCGCGGATATGGCTTGGCTACGTCGTTGTTTAGATGAGAAGCCAGAAAGTGAACAAAAAGCGATTGAATCCCATAAATTAAATGCCATGGGGGCTTTTGCCGAAGCACAAACTTGTCGACGTTTAGTGTTACTTAATTACTTTGGTGAACACCGCCAACAAGCTTGTGGTAACTGCGATATTTGCCTTGATCCACCTAAACAATATGATGGGTTAGTGGATGCACAAAAAGCGTTATCTTGCATCTATCGTACCGGACAACGTTTTGGCATTGGTTATATTGTTGAAATTTTACGCGGTGCCAATAATCAACGCATTCGCGATAATGGTCATGATAAATTGCCAGTTTATGGTATTGGTAAAGCCCATAGCCATGAATATTGGATGAGTGTGATCCGCCAATTGATCCATTTAGGTATGGTTGCGCAAAATATCGTTCATCGTTCTGCATTACAATTGACTGAGATAGCTCGACCGATATTGCGTGGTGAGGTGTCATTACCCTTGGCAGTACCACGACTATTAAGCCCAACAAAAAGCCGTTATCAGCAAACAAAAAATAGTCATCGACAGTACGATAGGAAATTATTTGCGAAACTACGCAAATTACGTAAATCTATTGCTGATGAAGAAAATATTCCACCCTTTGTGGTATTTAATGATGTCACACTGATTGAAATGGCGGAACAATGCCCTGTCTGCCCTGATGAATTGTTGTTGATCAATGGGGTAGGACAACGAAAACTAGAACGATTTGGGCCAGCATTTATGACACTTATCCGTGATCATATTGAGGGGTTCGAATAGCGCCAACGAGGAGGAGCCGAATGACAACCACACTTTTTCAGCACATGTGGTTATCTCGTGAAAAGCAATTCTCTGCTTTTACGAATGGTATCTTATTGGACTTTTGGAACCAACGACAGGAAGGCGAATTTACCGGAGTCGATGGCGTGAGCATTCGCTATGTTCATTGGCGCTCTTCATCACACAAAAAAGCGTTGGTGATCTGCTCTGGTCGTAGTGAAAGTTATGTGAAATATCCTGAAGTGGCCTTCGATTTTTATCACCTTGGCTATGATATTTTTCTTCTCGATCATCGGGGGCAGGGATTATCAGGGCGCTTATTAGATGATCCGCAAAAAGGGCACGTAGAAAAATTCAGTGATTATGTCGATGATTTATCGACATTTATTGATACTATCGTTTTGCCTTATCACTATCAGCACTATTTTGCGTTAGCCCATTCGATGGGCGGCGCTATTTTAGCCAGTTACCTATTACGTAAACCAGATACTTTCCAAGCCGCCGCACTGTGTGCGCCGATGTTTGGGATTAATTTACCAATACCACGCTGGGTGGCTAATTTTTTAGTTAACCGTGCAGAACAAAGTGTTTCAGAACGAAATAATTACGCGGTATCAACGGGCAAATGGTTTCCTTTGCCATTTATCTTGAATGTATTGACTCATAGCCATGAAAGGTATCGTCGATATTTACGTTACTATGCCGATTTCCCTCAATTACGTTTAGGTGGGCCGACCTATCATTGGATGAAAGAGAGCCTAGAAACGGGGGATTGGCTGATTGAACATGCAAAAGAGATTAACACCCCTTTGCTAGTACTTGAAGCTGAGCTAGATAAAGTGGTGGATAATCGGGGAGTAAGGGCTTTCTGTGATGGTTATAGTCAGTCCAGAACAAGAGAAGAAAAGCAAAAATTGCCACTTGTGATTGAAGGTGCGCACCATGAAATCTTGTTCGAAATAGATAAGCTACGCTCACAAGCATTAATTGAAATCTGTGAGTTTTATGATAAGCATTTATTTTAATCAGGAATGTGTATGTATTCGATAGTTGCTTCTGATCTTGATGGCACCTTGTTATCACCTAACCACTTATTAACTCCCTATACTAAAGAAACGTTACATCTGCTTATTGAAAAAGGGATCCATTTTGTGTTTGCCACAGGACGTCATCATATCGATGTGGCACAAATTCGTGATGGGCTTGGTATTGACGCGTATATGATCACTTCAAATGGGGCTCGAGTACACAATACGCAAGGCACTCTTATTTTCAGTCAAGATCTTGAACCTGAAATCGTTTATGACTTAGCCCTAATGGTGTTTGATCACCCAGATATTGCAACGAATATTTATAGCAGTGATGACTGGTATATCAATAAAGAAACGCCTGAATTAAAAGAATTTTTTAAAGAATCGGTATTTAATTACCGTCTATTTGAGAAAACAGGCTTCCCAACAACGCAGGTGTGCAAAGTCTTTTTTACCTCAGAAGATCATGAATTGTTAGTTGAGTTAGAAAAGAAAATTAATCAACGTTGGGGCAATAAAATTAACGCAAGTTTTTCATTGCGTAATTGCCTAGAAATTATGGCGGGTGGGGTATCAAAAGGAGAGGCACTACAAAAAGTCGCTAAGTTGATGCAACATTCAGTAAAAGACGCCATTGCATTTGGTGATGGTATGAATGATAAAGAGATGCTACAGATGGCGGGTAAGGGCTGCATTATGCAAAATGCCCACCAGCTACTAAAAGATCTATTACCGGATATGGAAGTGATTGGCTCAAATGTTGATGATGCTGTTGCACACTATTTACGTAAGTTGTATCAGGTTTAATCATAACCAATGGGATAAATTAAAAGGCGGATAATACTTCCGCCTTTTAGTTTAAGAGCGCAATTCACTTAATGATATTGCAGGGTAAATTGCAGTGTTCCATCAGCTTTGCCTGCAGTGGTAGTCTCAGAAGTTTGTATGTAACCCGCTTCTAAAGGAATAGAAAAATTACCACTGTTATTCTTTTCGCTCACCGTTATCAATTTTCCTAACTCAATGGGTTGGTTTTGGTATTTCACCTGAATGCCATAGCCTTTGGCTGTATTGCTATCATTGGCATTATTAAGGCTAATCGTGCCTGCGGTTTGGCTAGCATCTGGGGTGCCATCGAATTTTATCTTAATGGGTGAAACGGGATCACAATCTAAATCGATATTCACATCTTGTAGACTATCAGGGCTAACAGAGCCAACACCATTAAAGCTCGATTTTGCCACAGATCCTAAAGGAACATTAATATTATTATTGATAACTTCACAGCCACTGGAAACAATATTAAGGGGATTAAGGTAAACCTTTGGTTCAGTGCGGCCAGTATTGTCACTGGTGATAAATCCCCCATTGTGATACAAAATCAGCATAGCAACCCATGTGCTTGGAATGGTTTGTGATTTGATATTGTTACGCAGTTTATATAACGTCATTTTTAAAGAAGCGGTATAACTACTACGGTTTAAGTTACTTGTGCAAATAAGGCGATTACTGTAGTTGCCATCAACATTATATAGTCCATCGACATAAGCAGAGCCGGTGCAACCGACAGTAATAGTCCCGTGTAGGGTATAACCGATACCACTAGTCCCTAATTCACGCACATAGGCACTGCCTACTTTAGGGCTGGAAGCTGAAATATAGCCGGGCAAGTAGATCCCCGCCTGTACTGGGCCTGTGATATTCCACCAAGTCCAGCCATACATAGTGCCTAAGTCAATCGTTGCCAGCTCTGTTAAAATAGGCGCGGTTCTTGAAACATAAATTGGATTGTTATAACTCACCGTTCTAGTGGTTGTATCGGCACGATATTCAGCAAAAGCGGTTGATGTATACAAAAGTGCAGACAGACAACCCAAAGTTATATATTTATTCATATTTATCACCTATCTGCAGTCCAGTTGTAAAAATTGAATTTTCTCGAGCGATAGATCGGCGTTTAATGTTGCTTGGCACTGTTCCGTAGCACTATTCCCCCATTTGGCTTGTAGTTGACTACTTGCAGGTACACCATTTAGGAAAACCTCACCATCATTAGCCACAATCCCACTGGAAATCACTTGTCCATCTTGGCTAATTTCAACTTGGCTACCAAATGGTAAAGGTTTACCGTTATAAGAGAGGTTCACTAATACTCTTGCACCCTTGCGAGCTTTAAAATCGGCTAAAACAATCGCGCCTTTCGTTGGGATCACTGTTGTTGAAGTGAGTTCCACATCGTTGTTTCCCTTTAAGGATGCGGGATCAACCGTTACTCTATTGCGTTCATAACGGGAAACGTTAGGGATAACGGCATAACCTTGAGCATTGGTATATAAACTTTGCGCACTGCTAATTTTCAAATGATCAATATCTTCCGCTTTGATTAAAATAGCGGAGTCATAGATAGTGCGAGATGGGGTTATTCCATCTTGATGGATTAATAACGCGCCAGTTGCTCCCCAATTCACTGACTGGAAACGTTTATCATAGTTATAACCAGCACTGATTTCGCCGCCCGAAGCACTATAACTACCATTGATAGCACCGCTATATTCTTGGCGAGTATGGTTATAGTTTTGCGAAATATCATACTGAAGATTGTTATCTTCGAGACGAGTACCACTTAAACTCACAGAACTTATCGAATCACCTTGTTTACTGGTGTTATAACGATAACTTAACCAATTGTTATTGCTGGTCATATTGAACGGCAGGTTAAAGTTAATCGATAAAATTTGATCGGTTAATTCACTTTCTTGCCGTTTATTATAGGCATAAGAAATACTATAACTGAGTGAGCGATAATTAGAGTTAAAGCTTAGGTTGATATTGCGATCGACTCTATCTTGATACCAATAGTATTGCTGATAACCATTTAAAGAGAGGTAACCAAGCTCTCCTAATGCTTGCGATACTGAGATCTGAAACTGTTTTTTCTTACGATAAAGCTGTGAAAAGCGTTCATTCGTGGTTGAAAAATCATAATAATCTTTAGTTGAGTAGCGATAAGACGCTAATGAAAATCCTGTTTTGGTATCCGGTAAATATTTTGAATACTGGACACGATAAGATTGCCCTTGTGCTTTATGGTTATCGATAAGTGTGGTATTTGCATGAGTTATATCGGCTGAAATCGCCCCTAAATAACCCATATTTACGCCGGCACCTATCGCATAAGCTTGATAATCTGCTGAAAGTAGCGTACCTCCATAAAGGGAAAAATTATAAGGTAAGCCGTAAATGGCAGAAGCTTGTAAAAAGGTCGGTTTTCGCTCTGCGCTATCAGCATTATATTTCCCCAAGTCGAGACTATATTTTAAGTTCCCAGCTCGTTGCATCATGGGGACTGCAGAGAAGGGTTGGGAAAATGTACGTTTGCTCCCATCAGCTTCTTCAACAGTCACTTGTAAATCACCACTATAAGAGGTGGGATAGAGATCTGATATTTCAAATTCACCGGGAGGAACAGAGGTTTGATAAATAACACTATTATTTTGGCGAATAGTCACCATTGCGTTGCTTTGTGCAATTCCTCTTACAACAGGAGCAAAGCCACGCTGACTTTGTGGCAACATGCTTTCATCTGAGGCTAATTTAATACCACGATAAGGAACACTTTCTAACACATCATTACTTGATGCGGTTTCACCTAGTGTTAATCGACTTTTTAAACGGCGGATATCGCGTTCAACGTAAGTTTGTAGACTGTTCCATTCTGCGGCGTTATCACTATTTTTGTTGTAAGTGCTGTGATTACGTACACGCCAAGCGCCTAGATTAATACCACTGCGCAATCCTAAAAAGATATTGTCACTGTCTTTTTGGTCTCGATACCAATATTTATTCTGACGATAGGTGTAATTAATAAAGGCTGCATTAATCCCATCATTCCATTCTGTGGGGGATATATAACCTTGCCCATAGTTATATAATGCAATTTGTGGGATCGAAAATGATAATCGCGCACGTGAAAAATCATATTTATATGTAGCATTAGGAATAACACGAGCAATATCCGTTATTTTACTACTATCAGGTTGTTGGCTAAACGCGTCTGTAACGGACCCTTTGACTCCCCAATTGAGTAAATCCTGTTTACTGATTTCAGGCGCCAGCACTTTTTTATCGTCATCAAAAATAAAACGAATTTGACGATTATCGATAAGTTTATCGTTAAGATAAATATCGACAGAATAGACACCTGGAAGTTGTCCTCCTGCATAGGACAGGTAATTCAGACTGTTAATATCTGTAACGTGATTTTCGATACCTAAATTAAGTGCTTCAGGATTAAAAATATCTTCAGCAAGAACAGTATAAGGGAATAAAACAGTCGTGATAGCAATAGCTAACACTCCACGACGATAAAGATTATCTGCCATGTTGATGGGTAATCGTTTTGTAGATACTGCTATCATAGAAAAAGTCATCGCCGTATACTCTTAATTTAATACTTTATCTACAGTCGCACCGTAATCATTGATAAATTGAACGGTAACTTTCTGCGGAATATGATTTTCTTTTAGCAAGACCACTTCTTGGTGAGGATTAACAAAATCATTAAATGGGTAGCGTTTATCACCCACTAAGATATGTTTAATTGTCAGGTGATACGGCGTATCGTTATTTATTACTAACCCTTTATTTTGTTTAGATAATTTCACCTTATCAAAATCAAGTGGTTCAATATCATGGGCACGGAGAAACAATTTAAATTGAGAATTAATCACTAATTGGAGTTGATTCTCTGGACTTTTTTCCATCGGTGGAATGGATTTGATATTGAGCCAATAAACCACTTCTTGGTTTGATGCCAAAGGTGCTCCGGTATATGAAATTCGCGCCGTGCCTGAACTATCTGGCTCAATACGAAATAGTGGAGGTGTTGCAATAAAAGGTGTTTTTTCATCACCTTGATAAGCTGAAACCCAACTTTGAATTAAATAGGGTTTTTCCTTATCTGTATTCATAATTGGAATACTGATTTCACGTAGATTATCGTCATAGACAAAACGTGTTCCTCCCACACTTATTCCAGCAGCTTGGCTAGCCGTTATGAGGGAAAATAGTAAAAATAATATTAGGGAAATATTCTTTTTCATAAGTGGCCATAAGTTTGAGGAGAGGTGAGAGGGTAATGGTGATTACCCTCATATTTATCATTTATTATTTATATTGGATGCTATATACAGCAGAGCCATTGGCAGGGCCTGGTGTTGCCGCATCAGTTGCTTTATAACGAGCAACGTAGTCTAGGTTAATTTCCGTACCTGTGATCTGTACATCTTGTGAATCGTCATACAGTTTGATTTGGGAAACAGCATCTTTCTCAAATAACGCGATACCTACGTTAGTTGCGCCACCAGAAACTTGCTCTATAGCTAAGATATCTCTGTCGCTTGCATCACGAGTACCGCCAAAACGTACGGCTACCGTGGTATCAACAGGGCAGTCGATTAATTTAATGGTAAAATCTTTCAGGCCAGCAACTTCCCCTTTGGTTGCTAAGCTTTTAGAAGAAACTTTGCCTAAGTCGACGGTTAAGTTTTTAGAAGAGCCATCAACAGTACATGCTTGATCGGTTATTTCTCCCGTAAAGTTAATTGTGCCTGATGCTAAAGCAGCAGGTGCTGAGAATATAGAAAGAGTCACTCCTAATGCACAGAGTGATTTATTTAATTTGCTCATGATCGGTCCTATATAAAAAGTAAGCGAACTTACTTTTTAATCTATTTATAAGTATATATGTGTATAAATTTATTTGCATAGACAGTATGCCGATAAAATATAACACTGCTAATTTTTTAAGTTAATAAACATTTACATGAGTTTTTTTGTTCTTGCATCAAATTATTTAATATGTCGTAATTTAATTAAAATGATTTTTTATTAAAAGTTTTTAGATATTTGTTGAATAGCTAATTGTTGATAATAAACTTTGCAAGTTTTCATTAATAAATGAATTTTTATTCAAATATAAATAGAATTTATATTCCTTCTCTTTTTTATGCGTTATTAATTGTTTTATTGTTTTTTTATTCAATTCATCTTGAATAAAAATAAGGGGGAGACGTGCATAACCTAAACCATGCTGAATTAAGCTAATTGCTGTCTCTACAGAGCCAACTTGAATGACTTGGGCCTGATTATCAGTATCGGGTGAATCAGGAGAAAGAGAAATACAGCTATGCCTTTGTAATTCCTGTAATAATTCCTCATCTTGTAGTTTCTGTAATGGGCTATCTGGATGTGATACTAAGGTAGTTGTAATGCTTTCTAAAACAATAGGTTGCAGTGATTTAATATAATAAGGTGACACAATTAAATCATATTCTTTTTGCGCTAAAATTTCTGATTTGCTGAGAGAATTCCTATAAATATTAATATCATACTGTTTATTCTGCTTAATAAATTGTGAGATTTTATTTAAAAAAAGATCAGCGACATACATTGGGTCAATTAGTACGTTAATTTTTAACTTATTGTTAATCTTGATGTTTTTTGCCTTTTTTTCTAGAGATAATGCTTTTTCTGTCACTTCTCGAGAAAGTGTTAGCAATAGTTCTCCCTCAGTAGTTAATACTGCGCGTCTTTTTTCTAAAGAAAGTATTTCTATACCCAAGGTTTGTTCTAACTTATTGATAGTATAGCTAATTGATGATTGAGTCCTATGTAACACATCAGCGGCTTGAGCAAAGCCACCGTAATCAACAACAGCTTGTAAGGTGATCCATTGGTCTAATGTTGTGCGGGATTTTTCCATAATGGAGTCCTTCTTATTATTGTTTATTAATAATGCATTTTAAATGAAGCTAGCAATATATCTTAGCATTGTTAATAGGTAATAATACGCATTTTTTTTGTGAGTTAAAAAAATATTAACATTATAAGTTGTAATGCTACTTTTTAATTAGAGAAGAATATTTATAGTTATTTTTTA
>NZ_CAWQOK010000109.1:0-9769 GCF_963896075.1 Proteus sp. G4415 | reverse complement strand
CAATCTGGCATTGCTCATGCTGTTTTGGCATAAATAAAGAATGAAATAATATATTGATTTTATATTATATCACTTATCTATATAACGATTTTATAAAACACCGTATTAAAGTAAATTAATCAATTTTTTTAAAGATAATTTGTTATATTTATCAAATTTTTTGCGTATAAAATAAAAATACCACAATCAAGAGAGCATATGTGGTATTTTATATTGGTATAAACGTTCGGTAAAATAATCGCGATGATTATTTTACGCGTGATACATATTCACCAGAACGCGTATCCACTTTAATCACTTCACCGATTTGTACGAACAGAGGTACTTTAACCACAGCGCCAGTGCTTAATGTTGCTGGTTTACCGCCTGTACCCGCAGTATCCCCTTTCAGACCTGGATCGGTATCAACGATTTCTAACTCAACAAAGTTTGGTGGAACAACAGCAATAGGACGATTATCCCACAGTGTAACGATACACTCTGCTTGGTCAATCAACCATTTAGCATTTTCGCCAACCGCTTTTTCGTCTGCAGCTAATTGTTCAAAGGTTTCGTTGTTCATGAAATGCCAGAACTCACCATCGTTGTACAGGTAAGTTAAGTTGATATCCATGACATCTGCACCCTCAGCAGAATCAGTAGATTTGAAGGTTTTTTCCAGTAATTTGTTAGAAATCAGTTTACGCAGACGCACACGAGCAAATGCCTGACCTTTACCTGGTTTCACAAATTCACATTCAGTAATGACGGCTGGCTCGCCATCTAACATGATTTTAAGACCTGAACGAAAATCGTTGGTATTATAAGAAGCCATGAATATCCTCTAACTTTTTTAATTTAAAATGGCATAGCCAAAAATGGCACACATTGTAACTCATAATCACACCACCAGAGAAGTCTGGTTAACACAACTCGCGCAGGCAATCAGTGATCCTGTTGAATTACTCCAACTTTTAGCGCTGGAACATCACGCTGAACTACAACGGGGTGCTCAGGCGAGACGACTTTTTCCTTTACGGGTTCCCCGTGAATTCGTTGCGCGCATGAAAAAAGGCGATCCTAACGATCCATTACTTTTACAAGTATTAACTGCACATGCTGAATTTACCCTAACGCCGGGATTCTCTACGGATCCATTAGATGAGCAACAAAATGCGGTGCCGGGTTTATTACATAAATATCAGAATCGTGCATTGCTTTTGGTCAAAGGTGGTTGCGCTGTCAATTGCCGTTACTGTTTCCGACGCCACTTTCCTTACGAAGATAACAAGGGAAACAAAGCTAACTGGCAAAAGGCAATAGAGTATATCAAAAATAACCCAAAACTCGATGAAATCATCTTTTCGGGTGGCGATCCGCTGATGGCCAAAGATGACGAGCTAGATTGGTTAATTACTCAGCTAGAAGCCATCCCCCACATTAAACGTTTACGTATTCACTCTCGTTTACCCGTGGTGATCCCTGCGCGTATTACTCATACGTTATGTCAGCGCTTACAGCAGTCACGTTTACAAAATATTATGGTATTGCATATCAATCATGCAAATGAAATTGATGATGCGTTAAGAGAAGCTTGCTTAAAACTAAAAAATGCCCATGTTACGCTATTAAACCAAGGGGTATTACTGCGAGGGGTTAACGACAATGCCCAAACCCTTGCTGATTTAAGTCGTGCACTATTTGACGCAGGCATTATGCCTTATTACCTTCATGTGCTAGATAAAGTACAGGGAGCGGCTCATTTTATGGTACCTGACAGTGAAGCGCGCGAAATAATGAAATCATTAATGAGTCTTGTCTCTGGCTATATGGTTCCTAAACTCACGCGTGAAATTGGAGGAGAGCCAAGCAAAACCTTGCTTGATTTAGGCTTACGACAAGTATAGTGGATAGGAACTTATAAAATAACATTGAATACCGTTATTTGGCCTAGACAATAGGCCTATCCGGTAAAAATAGTAGTACCTCATAAAAAGCAAATAAGAATGATCGCGTTCTTATTTGCCCAATATTACGTTAATGCATATTACTCGACTAAAATCGCTACATCGACACTGCCCGAGTATCTATCTGCGGGAATATTACTATTTGCACAAAGATTAAAATATAACGTTTGATTAAAAACTTTAGGCATATAGCATTAACTAATTTATTACTACCGACATAACTTAACGCATCACTGGAATTAGGTTCACAAATAGTATTTTGTTGTTGGCTAGTTAGCGAAGTCACCACATAACCGCTTTCCTGCGCTTTAGTGCCGGTTAATTCCATTCCCGTATTACTTGCCGACTAAGGTATTAAACGGTCTTAATGTGATATGTACATTCCCAGCATAGGGACAATCAACATTTATACTGGCAATATTCTCATCGAGTTTAGTCGGTGTAGCAAAATTTTGTGCTATTTGACTACGGTAATTAATCGATGTTGCTGTTTGTGGCGTCACATCGCAGGCTTTTAATGTATGGACTGTTATCTTTGCACTAGAATCTAAAAAATAAGGCCTAGCATCAATTGAAAATCCAGAACTAATAGCTACATTAAATTGCAAAGAATGATCTCTGGCTAGACTATAATTTCCCGGCTCTAACGCACCAATAGCGTAAACTGAATATCCACTGATAGTGCCAATAGAAAGTAACCATACATTTTTTTATTTGCGGGAACGTCATTACTTTTTGCCTTTACATAACAGCATTGCTGGTTATCACCTTGTTTAACTTAATAATTATAAAAATTATTGACAATTAACGGTCACCATTCTTATTGGGTTTTGTTGTGATACTTCAATCTTTTCAAGCTCTGAATAACTAAATTGACATGAATGTTTGCCCGTATTGTTATTCCAAGTCACCACGACATTCCCATCATTGGGTAACCCACTCATATAAAGAGATTGATAGGCATCAATAATACCGGTATTTACCTGTTTATCTTTTTCATCTGTCAAAGAAGCCATTGCACCAAAAGGTATCGCTATATTTTCCGCTGTTTTTATATCAAAAATAACCTGATAACCCACTTTAGTTTGAAATTGTCTTGCTAAAATAGCCCCTTCGGTTGGATAGACTTTCATTGACGTTTCATTAAGTGTCACATCATCAGGTAATGTGCTGACATTTACGCTAATACTGTTTGTATCATAAGGACTTAATTGAGGGACAATGGCATTACCAAATGTATCTATTTTCACATTTCCATTGATTTCTGCGCCCTTTGCTTTATCTGCGCTCACTATGGCAATACTGTCACCTAACATCCTTGATAATGTCACTCCTTTTGAGTGCAGAACAACACCACCAATAAGGCTACCATTAAAGCTATTTCTATTTTTCCCATAGCTATAACCCCCAGAAAGCGTTCCTTTACTTCCTGAATAACTCATATTCATATTGCCACTATAACTATCTGCCTTGTTATCTGTATTCTGGTAGATACCATAAGAGAGTTGATTATCAAATGCAGAGCCATTTAAACCGGCTTGTTGCGAAGTTCTTCCATCATTGCTATGTGTCAGAAGATAGCTTGCATTCATATTTTGCAAGCCACTTGCATTTGAGAACACACTCAGTGGCATATTCATATTAAAATTAATTTGTCTATTTTCTGGCCATGTATTGTCATCACTTTTTAGGCGAGAAATAGAATAATCTATATTAAATGCAATACCTTTCAGAACAGTGTTATAGCCTAATGTGACACTATTATTAACACGGCTATTCCCCCAATAACGGCTGGTTTCACCACGAAGATACATGGAACCGTATTTTCCTAATGATTGTGAAATTGAAGTTTGAAAACTAGATTTCTGACGTTGGCTTAACCAAGGTGCAATACCTTCTCGCAATTCATAACCTGAGTTATTGTAATCACTAAAGTCATAGTAATCTTTAGTTGAATAACGTAATGCGGTTAAATCAAACGAAGTCCCTGTAGATAATAAACTCTTAGAATAACGAACCCGATATGATTGACCGTGATAAGTTTTATCCAAATTAGCTCTGGCGAGAGTGACGTCCGCAGATAAGGCACCTAATAACCCAAGAGAAACACCCGAACCGATAACACCAGAGGTATAACCATTGGCAATTAATAAACCACCGTATGCAGTGATTGAGTTATTGATACCATAACTAAACGTTCCTAAAGCAAATTTACTTTTTTTGGAATCTGTCGTGATACCACCATCATATTGCCCCGCACTAAACTCATACTCAAATTGCCCTTCACGCAACATGATAGGCAGCGATGAATAGGCTTGTGTATATACACGTTTAGAGCCATCTTCTTCTTCAATGGTTATTTCAAGGTCCCCACCAATACCGCCGGCGGAAATATCATTAATAATAAAATTCCCAGGAGCAACAAAAGATTTATAGATAATTTGACCATTTTGACGAATGGTAACGGTTGCATTGCTGTTGGCAAAACCTCTTACCACAGGAGCATATCCACGCATACTACTTGGTAACATTTGTTGGTTAGTGGCTAAAGAAATCCCCTTTATCGGAATACTTGAAAAAATATTCCCTCCAGTGGTAATTTCACCAATTTTCAGCATTGATTTTAAATAAGCGATATTTCGCATTACATAGGTATTACTAAATTCAGAATCACTTGAAGAACGCTGATCTGAACCACTCGAATTATTATAAGAATAATTTGTTCTTAAACGCCAAGGGCCTATATTTACACCACCATTAAGATTCAAGAAAAAGTTGTTATTATGGCTTGAATAATCACCTGTCGTTCTATTTTTAATAAAGTTAGCCATATAATTAAGGATAACAGCACTCACGCCATCATCTAATAATTCTGCGGGAATTTCACCTTGAAAGCTCTTATCCATATTAACTTGGGGAAAAGATGCATTTAATGTTAATTTATTAATATTAAAGGTTAGCCTTGAATTAGGAATATACGCTTCTATATTATCAATTTCTGTATCTTCGGGTAGATCACTTAGCTTACTTATCGCTGAAACATTAACCCCAAATAGCTTCAAATATTTGATTGTAACAACTGGGACAACTTTACCTTCTTTGTTTGCTTTAAATAAAATTGTCTTTTCACCTAATGGCTCAGTATTAACAAAAACGCTTAAACTATAGTCTCCTGGTGCAATGTAGTCTTCTTTGCTGAAATTACTTAAATCAATATTGTCGTTATTATTTAGTAAAAGATTCGGATCAAAGTAATTATCAGACAATGCGATTTTCGGCATTGCCACAGATAAAACACAAAGATTGATACAAAGAATTTTATGCAACATAGGTTTCATAAACCACCCCAAAGACCACCCATAAATAAGAATTATTGTTAAGTTAATATTCTTTATCTTTTATTATAAAGAAATTTTCATCATTGAATCTCCAACTCAGCTTTCCTTGAACATTTTTAGGTGCTTCAACTGATACTGTAGAGAATGGTTTTACCGTTATTGCTCTACCATCATTTTTTATTTCAACCTCGCCCACTTTTAAATATTCAAAAGTCATATAAAGTGGTGATTTATTATTTATAACTATGTTCTCATTTACCTTTTCAACAATAACATCATCAATAACATCTTTATTTTCCAATGCCATTATTGACTCAGGTCTATAAATTAATTTGAAGAAGAAAGTAGGTGTTATCGTTAGTGACACAGATTTCTTTTCCTCAATTTTACTATCCTTAAGAGGAACTGCTCTAAATGCAATCCAAAATAAGCTTTCTCTGTCTTTTGGTAACGCCATATCATTAGAACCTTCACTAATACGACGAATATTCCAGCTATATTCACTAGAGGGTTCTAAACGATACAAAGGTGGTAAAATCATAAAAGGTGTTCTTTCACGATCTTTATTCACTATAGGTACATTTTTATCATCATCATTAAATAAAATAGAGCTATTAATTAAATAAGCACTATTGTTATTATTTTTTAAAGAGATAGAGATACCTTTTATATCACTTTCCAGATAGATATATCTTTTTACTACAAAAGAAAAACCATTTTTCCCGAAATCTGTTAGATCCACAGTATCGTTTTCTATTTTTTCAACTGCTTTCGATGTGACTGAATAAGATAGAAAAAATAGGCAGAATATGACTATCTGGATAATATTTTTTTTTCTACCTCTTAAAAAAGATAACATTTAGTCACTCCACAATTATTTTATTTTCAAATGTATTTGATAATCCACCAAAATCATCAATATATTGCCAACTAACCTGTTTAATTGATTTATCTATAGCTAAATTGAGTGACGAAAATGGCGCAACCATAGGTGCATTTGCTGATTGATAACTTTTGCCATCGAATTTTAAATTTGATACTGTAAAATAATAAGGTGTTGGGTTATTGACTTGCACATTATTACCTACTTTTTTAAAGGTTATCTTCTTAGCATGACTATCTAGTGATGTTATGGCTAATTCATTTGGTCGATAAAATCCTTTTATGATAATTTTTGTTACCATATTAATTTTTAGTGATAAATCACCACTATTATTTTGTTGCCCTCTTTTTGTTTCAGGTATCAAATATGCAGTGAAAAAAAAGAGTGATTCCCGATCACTTGGCAATGTATCTAAAGAGCGTGGTAAAATTTTTATAGAAACCGATGACTGAGGCTCTAATCGTTTTAACGGTGGCAATACAATAAAATGTTCATCTTTTTTGCCATCTAAATCAGCCGTTATCATATTTTGAGATAAATAAAGATTATCTGTATCATTATTTATTTGTACACTTTGACTTTTATCTCCCTCAGAAAATATAATGCGACTTTGTGACAAAGATAGCCCTGCATAACTATATGATGCAGAAAAAATAAAACAGCTAAAAAGTAATGAAATCGTTTTTAATATATTCATATTTTAATCAATCAGAAAAAAAGCTAAGCACTACTGTTGCCGTAAAAGGGCCAACCTCTGGAGTACATCCCTCTTTTTGACAACGCAACTTTGCTGTTAATGATTTAGTCGAGCTTTCTGAGGTTATATTATCCCACACAACAGAATCATCAGAAGGTTTAAAAACAGAGCTATTATTTACTTTATATGTTTTACTACCACTGTCGTCTGTAAGTTGAACACCAAATGACCCAGAAACATTGTTATTAAAAAAATCTCGAGTTCCGGTTAAAGTAACACCTTGAGATATATAAACGCTCGTTCCACTTAAAGAACTTGTTGAGCAATTAGTTAACGAGATAGGGATCTGTTGACTAATTTTATTATTTTTTATGTCATTAGCACTAACAGAACTAGCCCCTTCACCACTAGTGAAAGTAATATTATCTGGAACAACAATTTCACACGTTTTAGCGAGAAAAACGACTGAAAAATTATATTTCACTGATTGCGCTGCAACTGAAGCCCAACTCGTCAATAATAAACAAAGACTAACTATTAATATTGACACTTTTTTTGTCTGCATAATTAATCCTGAATATATTCAAATAAAATAGTCGCCGTTGAATCACCAGGTGTCATTTTATTATTGTTACGTCTAACAAAATCGACGATGTAGTTAATACTTATCGCTGAATTAGAGTGAGAAGAAAAAGATAACTTTTTATTGTTTTCTAGAATTTGGCAACTCGCATTTTCACCTTCAAGACAGCCTTTTACTAAAAAACCGGTTTGGGTCGTATCGCCTTTTCCATAAAAAACCTGATCTGAATATTCAGTATTCGCGCCTGTTTTTACATTAATCGTGATTTTTTTCTCACTATCAGGTTCATACTCTTTACAATCGATAAGATAAGTAAATTGCTTAGTGCCGAGACTCCCTTTAATAGGCGCCTTTATTGGTGTGTCTTCTGCATCACCAATAGTAAAAAACTGTTCAAATGAGACATGTTTACTCAGCTCATTACTATCGCTAAATTCACAAGTGCCACGTGTTACATTAGCAGAAAAGTTGAGAGTACCATTATTTGCGGATTGACAGTTTACTGCATACACCATCATCGCTAACAATACTGTTCTTTTAAAGTTTTTTATTGTAGACACTTTCTCCGCCTAAATCGTTGATAATATGAATATTAACAGCACCTGTTTTATTACTTACCACATAGTTTTTAGAAGAAAATGGTTCTATCATATTATTAATTTTATTTAATTTTATCGTTTCATTTTTAACGGTAATCTTAAAAAGATTAATATAATAAGGCGTAGGGTTCTCAATACTGATCCCATTAGGCGTTGCTTTTACAACTAATTTATCACCGGCTTCTTTTGGGTTTATCGCTAAATTAATAGGGCGATAAAATACCTTGATAATATTTTCCATCGCTATTTTTATCCCATCTTCATTTTTATTTGTTGATGGGATATTTCGCGAGTGGAAGTAATAAAGTGATTCTCTATCTTTAGGAAGATTTGTTGGTATTATTTGAATTTTTATTGTATTTTCACTTTCCGGAGCTAACCTGAAAATGTTTGGAGTAATAACAAACATACCGCTCAAAGGTGGTGATGAGGTATCCAGTTTTTCGGTTATAAAGTTAGAGACTAAATAAGGTTGTGCATTATTATTTCTAGCGCTAATAGAGGCTGTATTAGTATCCCCATTAATAATAATACGAGTCTGGCTTAAACCGACACCGGCTTGAACCTGAAATGATAAAAATAATACTCCTAAAACACACAACGAAATATATTGAAAAAAGCGTATTTTGTTTACCATCTGCCTATCACCTTATTGCACTGCAACTTTACTATTGGTAGTAAAACAAAATTATGGAAAAGGAATAAATTCCTTTCCCATAACATACTAATATTAGTTATAAGCAACACTAAAGGTTACTGGAACATTAATATCTTGTGCTTTCAGTGAGTCACCAGTTTCTGTAGCAAATAAACCTGCTTTCATAGGAATAATCAGGTTACCTTCACCTTCTGCTTTTAAGTTTTGCAGTTCTGTTGACTCATTTGGTTTCAGTACTACAGAGTTCATTGCAGTTAACTTGATACCAGCTTGAGTTGCACCAGCGCTAGCAAATAATTGCTCATTACCAACTAGGCCATTACCGCTTGCTAATAATTCAATATTAGATACAGTTACAGCAGGATCTTCACCTTCAGCTGGTTTACCAATCTTAGTACAGTTGTTTAACACTAAGTTGAAATCTTTTTCAGATACAGCTTGGTTAATATTTTGAATATCAGTAGTTGCATAAGTACCTAAATCAACACGATCTTGGCTTGCGCTGATATCACAAGTTGCTGCAACTAAACGTGCAGAAAATGTAACGTCTGCGTTTTTAGCGGCCATAACTTGAGTTGATAAAGAACCCATAAGAAGTGCACCAGCAACCATTACGCCTAATTTATTGAATTTCATATTAACTTCTCTTATAAAATAATCTAAAAATTATCAATATCGTAATAATTTAGACCCAACGTATTGTACTAAGCCAACATGTGATCCTTACTATATAAATGATATTGATCCTTACAACGATTGTTTATAACCCATTAATAAAACTAACTTTACATCAAAAATAACATCATATAATGTTGCATTTCTCAGTATTTATTTTTAGCTCATCAGAAAAATGACAAAAATAAACATTGAAATCACAGAAACATCAAATATATATATACTCACTCACTGTATAAAGTAAGCATAATATATTTTTTGAAAAAACAGCGGAGTTATTTAAATCACATAATTAAATCTCACCATATTAAAATATTATTTTAAGCCAAGTTAAAAATTTAATGAGAAATATTAATTCTTAAATCAGTATATTCTCTGAGTTGGGGAAAG
>NZ_CAWQOK010000108.1:0-26755 GCF_963896075.1 Proteus sp. G4415 | reverse complement strand
AAGCATGTTTACGACTCGAGAGCTCCCTGACGTAGATCGGTTTTCCGTATTCAGGGATACCATAAAAGACCGCTTTTTATCGTCTTATGAATGCAATGAAGTCGAATTACCGCCTCATTCTCGATTTTATGCCAACATTGTCGAGCAGAAGGTGGCTGATATTCGCTTTATTCAGCTAGAATCTAACGGTCATTGGGCAAGTAGCCGTCCTTTAAGAAACAAATTGAGTCTAGAAGAGCATTTTCAAATAGAACTCCAACGCTCAGGTACAAGTCATCTGACTCAAGATGGCAGAACGGCCTTTCTACGACAAGGCGATTTCTGTATTTTTGATATGGCAAGACCCGTTTCTTGGTCGTTCGATAACGACTATTCGTTATTTAAGCTTTTGATCCCAAGAGAAAAATTGGCACCACGTTTAGGTAATACACAGAACCTAACAGCAAGAGCAATACGAGGTAATAGTATTACAGGCTCCCTCGTTTATAGCTTTGTGATGCGTTATATCCCTTTCTTAGATTCTATGCCCACTCAACATGCTCAGCAACTAGCTGATATTTTATTGAATTTAATTACGTCAGCTTTCAGTGAATACAGTATTGCAACTCCACCTCAAAGCTTAGGAAGATCAACACTGTTTTATTTTGCTCAACACTATCTTGAGCAACATCTGTCTGATCCAGATCTCAGCGTGAATGAATGTGCAAATGCTTGTGGGATCTCCGTGCGCTATTTACAGATGTTATTTAAAGAACAAAATACATCTGTACTTCGTTGGATCTACCAAAAACGTCTTGAGAATTATAAAACGGCTTTAGTAAATCCTCTTTTAGCAGAGAAAAATATTACACAATTAGCTTATGAATGTGGATTTAGCGATATTTCTAATTTAAGTCGAAAATTTAAATCTGAATTTTTTATGACCCCATCAGAGTATCGGAAAATACATTCATTAAGATAAATAAACTTATTATCTCCCCCTCTAGTTAAATTTTTGGAGGTTATTCTAGAAGGGGGATAAAAGTTATCATATCAGCCGTAACGAAACTCAATCCCTAATGTGCCACACGGATATTCCCATTTTTTTAAAATCGTTTCGCCACATAAAATACGGCAAGTACCACACTCTAAACATCCGGCATAATCAAAAAGATATTGCCCTTTTTCATCTTTCTTATATAAACCAGCAGGGCAGGCTTTCATTAAGATTTCAAATTGAGCCGGATCAATATCATCCTTTAAGACGATATGTGGATTTTCTTCATCCACATTAAATTTATTGACCCCTAATTTAACGTCTACGTTTACCTGACTCATAAAGAACGTACCCCCTTAAATCCATCTTTAATTAAGTTCATCACACCGACTTTCTTAACCTGAGACAGTATTTTCTTACGCACTGGTTTTTCTGGACCATTAATCACGAATAAGTCATGCATGACATTGGCCGCCATTTGCGGATAATCCGTAAAGAATCTTGTATTATCGAGGAAAGAAGGTAAATCTTTGTATAACTTCATATCTTTTATGACGAAACTATCATTTAATAAAGATTGATAGCAACTTAGTTCTTTCTGGCTATAGCTGTTTTGCTCTTTCGCCATTAATACCGCTTTTGCAGCCGCTTCACCTGAAGCAATGGCTAAATCCATTCCTCTTACGGTATAGCCAACGTTAAGGCAAAATCCAGCAGCATCTCCCGCAACTAGTACACCATCTTTGACTAACTCAGACACCATATTCATACCCCCTTCAGGTACCATATGTGCTGAATATTCTAATAATTTTCCGTCTTTGATAAGTGGAGCAACAACCGGATGTTGTTTAAAATCTTCTAATAATTGAGGAACCGTTTTTTCGAATTTGTCGACATTATGTAGTCCCAATACAAGACCTAAAGAAACTGTATTTTTATTGGTATATAAAAATCCACCACCTAAATACCCACCTGAAGGTGCGCCAGCAAAAAGCCAAGCTAAACCTTCATCATTAGTACAACCAAATCGGTCTTCCATTTGTTGTGGTGTAAACTCGAGTAGCTCTTTAACGCCCACAGCTACGGTGTGAGGATCCACCTTTTGTGTCATACCTAATTGCTTTGCTAACAGTGAATTCACACCATCTGCTAAGATCACCACATGAGCTTCAATTTCATCATCACCCGCTTTAACACCACAAACTTTTCCGTCTTTCACTAACACTTCATCAACGCGAACACCGGTGATCACTTGTGCGCCTGCGTCTTCTGCTTTCTCCATTAGCCATTGATCAAAAGAAGAACGTAATACGGTATAAGAGCGAGCGGCTTCCTCTTCTTGTTGAGTATGCTGATAATCTAAAGTGACCCCATCTGTTTCCGTTAGCATGGAAATTTTTTCACGCATTACAAGGCGCTCAACTGGCGCTTCTTGAGCAAAATTGGGAATGATTTTTTCAAGACTGTGCGCGTATAAACGTCCCCCCGTCATATTTTTACTACCAGCGAAATTACCTCGCTCTACAACTAAAACATCACACCCTGCTTGTGCTAATACATAGGCAGCAGTACCACCAGCAAGTCCACCACCCACAATAATGGCGTCAAAAATATCGTCTGACATACTTTCCTATCCTTTTATTATGTGTGGTCGCTTAGTACATTATCACTAAGCGACCTACGGTGATTAGTCGCCGAGCTTCGCGGTTAATGCAGGTAACACTTTGTAGAGGTCGCCAACAATACCGTAATCTACCATATTGAAAATAGGGGCATTTTTATCTTTGTTGATCCCAACAATGATTTTTGCTCTATCCACACCCACCATATGCTGGATTTGCCCTGAAATACCGACAGCGACATAAACATCTGCACCTAAGGTCACCCCTGAAACACCAATGTAGCGATCGTGTTCCATCCAGCCTTCACCTTCAGCAATT
Source organism: Proteus sp. G4415 (assembly GCF_963896075.1). Lineage (NCBI taxonomy): Bacteria > Pseudomonadati > Pseudomonadota > Gammaproteobacteria > Enterobacterales > Morganellaceae > Proteus > Proteus sp. G4415. The sequence continues at coordinate 23,839 of NZ_CAWQOK010000108.1, read as the reverse complement.
GGACGAGAACAACCCACTTCGCCTTGGAGGGCTTTCGCTAATGCTGACGCTAATGCAATATCATCAGCCTTACCAAAACCGCGTCCGACACCCACAACACAATGCGCTTTACCTAAATCAACAGTACTACCTTGTTTTGGCTTACGTGCTAATACTTTTAATGTATGTGCGGGAGCGATAAAGATACTTTGCACCACTTGTGCATTGGGTGCATCTTTAATGGCTTCCACATCTAATGCACTGCCCACAGTAGCAATAGCATAAGGTGAACGAATTTCTGCTTTCGCATGCGCTAAACCACCGTAGACTTGATGTGTGGCAATCACAGTATTATTTTCAATAGCAAGACTTAAAGCATCGCTGACAACACCAGCTTTTAAAATCACACCAAGACGAGCCGCAATCGCTTTTGCGCGTTTTGATGCAGCAAGTAAAACCAATGCATTTGCCCCCGCTTCTTTAATAATTTCGGCAAAAGAAGCTGCATAATCTTCAGCAATCACACCGTCTTGCGGGGCAAAACAATAAACACAGTCAGCTCCTAAGTTGACACATTCGCGCGTGCTTTCATCATCACCAATAAACAGCACATTAACCTTTTCACCAAGGTCACGAGCAAACGCAATCAGCTTTGCTAAATCATCCGCTTTTTCGGCATAAACAAAGGTAGTAGGTAGTAAACTAGCCATTTTTAATCTCCTTATTGATTAACCGCTTGGCGTAAATGTTCAGCAAAAGTGGCAATATTTTCATCTGAATCACCGTCTAAAATAATCCCAAGGCGATCAGACTGCTCAGGGGCACTCACTTGTGTTTGCACAACCGTCAGAGCAGAAATATCAACACCGATATCGCCTAATCCCAGTTTTTCGACCGGCTTTTTATTCGCCGCTAAAATCGCTTTCATTGAAGGGAGTTTTGGGGTGTTAATGCTTGAAGTGACACACACAATGGCAGGTAATGTCAGTTCAAGTTCTTCTGTGATATTTTCTAAATCACGCTCAACAATAATTTTGTCACCTTCAACAGTGATTTTGTTTACGGCGTTTACACAAGGTAGACCTAAATATTCACCTACCGCTAAACCCGTTTGTTGAGCGTATAAATCGCCAGAACCTTCACCGAAAACCAATAAATCAAAACCCACTTTCTGTGCTGCTTGCGCAATAATATTGGCAGTATCCATTGAATAAAGCGCATGACATGCATCATCCGCCACCAGAGTTAATGCATCAGGACCACGCGATAAAATATCTTTTTTAATTTTCGCGTTTTCAACCATGGCATGTGTTCCTACACTTAATGCAGTGACTGTGCTATCGCCAAGGGTAGAGGCAATTTCTACGGCGGTTTCAATTGCATTCAAGTCATACAAACTAATTTTTAAACCCGCATTATCGGTTGCGAGTGTACGATCAGGCCGTGTTGTGATGTCTTGTTCGTCATGAACAACCTTACAGCAGGCAATAAGTTTCATAATTCACATTCTCCGTTTTGCACAATGCAACAAATTAATCTCATTACGCTAAAATATGCTTAGCGATGACCATACGTTGTACTTCATTTGTGCCTTCAAAAATCTCAGTGAGTTTTGCTTCACGCATTAAACGTTCAACAGGATAGGATTTGGTGTAACCCATACCGCCATGTAATTGGACGGCTTTTTGAGTCACATAAGTGGCAGCTTCTGCGGCATAAAGTTTGGCTTGAGCAGATTCACGCGTGTAAGGAAGACCCGCCATTTTGGCGGCAGCAGCGCGATAAACCAGCATACGGGCGCAATCAACACGCGTTGCCATATCCACTAATACCCATTGAATACCTTGATTAGCTGCAATGGGTTTACCAAATTGAATACGCTCTTTGGTGTAAGCAATCGTGGCATCTAAGGCACTTTGTGCGATCCCTAATGCAAGTGCAGAACAACTTAAACGCCCGCCATCTAAGGTTTCCATTGCGATATTAAAGCCTTTACCTTCTTTACCTAGCATTGCACTAGCAGGAACAACACAATCACTGAAACTCACAGAGCAAGTTTCAGAGCCATTCATCCCCATTTTGTCTTCAGGTAAACCAATGCTAATACCTGGGTTATCACGCTCAACTAAGAATGCCGTGATCCCTTTTACGCCTTTGCTTTTATTTGTCATGGCAAACACGATAAAGAAAGCACCCTGAGGTGCCGCCGTGATCCACAGTTTAGAACCATTGATCACATAGTTATCACCTTGGCGAACGGCTGTTGTCTCTTGAGCCGCTGCATCACAACCCGCACTAGGTTCTGACAAACAGAAACACCCTAATTTTTCACCCGAAACCACCCCCGGCAAAATACGTGCTTTAGTCTCTTCATCAGCATATTTTTGAATAATGGGTCCGGTTAAAGAACATTGTGATCCCATGATCATTGCGTGAGAGGCACTCACTTTTGCCATCTCTTCGGTGGCTAATACATAACTAATTGCATCTGCTTCTGTACCGCCATAAGTTTCATCAATATTGAAACCAAAGAGTCCTAATTCAGCCATAGGTGCAATACTTTCACTTGGAAAGCGGTGCTCTTTATCAATTGCACCTGCAATTGGTTTGATGTCGTTTTCAACGAACTCTCTGACCGTATCGCGGATCAGGACTTGCTCTTCTGTTAGCTGAAAATCCATGTTTATTTTCCTCTGAGAATATTTAGGGTTATCTCTACGGTGTGCGATTTCACGTTTGTCGTCTTATCGCACGCATTAATGGGTTAACGTTATTTCTACATCGTCGCGATAGATGCAGGTAAAAAGGTGTACAGCAGCAACATAAACATCATGGCTAACAGTGGGATAGCGAGGGTTAATGTCCCCACAGGACCGTATCCCTCTTTATGGCTGACACCACAGACGCTAAAGACAGTAATAATCAATCCGTTAAATGGCGGTGTTGTACTCATAGATGCCATTGTGGCGACACGGTGTAATGAACCTTGATCAACCACGGTGGCAGGGAACATCGCAGCAATCATTGGCATGGCGATACTTAACGCCCCAGAGCCTGAACCACTGATAAACACCAGAGCACCGACGGAAATCGCCGTGACGACAAGGGGATTAAGTCCCGATTGCGCAATCGCTTGGAATGATTCTTTGAACGCAGGTAATGTCATGACTAACGCACCAAATCCGACAATCACCGCGGTATTAAAGAGGGAGGTCACCCCTTCCATTGTCCCTGCGGCTAAATTAGGGACGAGTTTTTTCCAATCGAGATAACGCAAGTACACAAGCAAGGCGGCAATAATGGCGCAGAACAGCGCAATAGCCGGATCCCATTTCAGGATATTCAGCACGACAAGCAGAATAAGCATCGGCAGTAATGCAACGAGCACATTAGGTAATTGACGATCTTTTTTACCTTCCTCTGCTTTCGCTGTTTTTTCGTCTTCAACCCAGCCTTCACCTTTTGCTTTTACACGCTTAAATAACCAAGTGAGATAAATAATCACTAAAGTGACTTGAAACAACGCGGTCAACATACCCGGTACTAAACCCGCTGTTGCTGAGGTACCTAAGAATTTCATTGGGATAAGATTTTGGATCTGAGGCGATCCTGGCATTATCATCACAAAGGTACCCGCACCTGCAAAATAGACAGCCGGAATAAGTCTGCGAGGAAGATTCGCTTTGCGGAATAAACTCACCATCATTGAATAAACGGTAAACAGTGCAACAAACACTGAAACACCGCCGTAGGCTAAAATGGCACAAGCCGCAACTAATGAAGGAATAACGGCTCTTTCACCAAATTTACCAATAATAAAAGAGGCAACACTATCAGCAGCGCCACTGATAGCGGTTAATTTGCCAAAAATCGCACCAAGTACGAAAATGAAGAAGAAGCTACCGAAATAACCACCTAATCCGCCGGTATACACTTGCAATAGTGCATCGACAGGATTAAGCATATCTGGTGATACAAGCCATGCGGTCACAGCAAGAAACAGGCTGGTGGTAAAGACAGAAATAAAAATATGTATGCCTTTCATACACATAATCATTAATATCGCAAGCCCGATGATTAAACAAATAATACCCATGATTGCCCCACTTATAGGTGTTAGGGTTCAATTGACCTGCGTAAAGCACACAGGCCTTTTGTGACTATTAATTAACGTTGTTAAGCAGAAAGCACATCTGCAAAAGTTTGCAGCGCCGTTCTTGCCTGCTCATATGTTTTAGTTTGCTGATCAATTTCGATAATGATGGAAGGAATACCTTCTCTATCGAGGAATTTCTTCACAATAGGGGCATCAAATTCTTCAGGATCGCAAAACTTCGTCAGCAAATAGACGACACCATCAGCGCCTGTGTTTTTCACCATATCGGCAATTAAACGACCACGTTTTTTCTCTGGGTCATACAGCAATGAGCACCCTTCTAGCTGGGCCATTTGCTCTGCCATCGCTTCATAAGGTGAGTTATTTTCAGGAATGTCTTGGCGAAACTGACGAGATTCATGCGCGACTTCATCCGCTACAATCGCCATTTTGTTATCAGCCAAAATTTGTAGAATAGAAGGGCTATCGGCAATAATGCCTGTGACAACAATCTTGTGCCCTTTCCAAGGTTCTGGAGACAAGGTTTTGCATTGTGTGACAATAGCTTCAACAGCTTTTGTATGTTCAACGACATCCATAAGATAGCCACTTTTGATCACGGTATTACGACGTTGTGGTGTGACTAAATTTGGATGGAGTGCTGCTATTTGAGAGAATTCACGTAATGTAGCACGACGCTGATTAAAAAGACGGATGGCATTTTTCAGTGCATCGTCAGTCACCGTTTGGCCTGAAATTTCCCCTAATTGCAACGCTATTTTCTTATATTGTTCAGTTAAAAATGCAATACCTGCTGGCGTTTTACGGTTCTGTGGATGTACCAATTGAATAAAAGGCACTTGTGGTACACCCGCTTTCCAGTTTTGCCCTAAGCATTTTAAGGTGTCACAAAGAGAAGGAATTAATGCCGCAGACAACTTATTTAATGCCCCATCTAATCCCATCTCAAGAGAAGAAAGCACTAACGCACAATAGAAGGGAGGAAAATATTTCTTTGCTTCTGAGATCTCACGTCCTTCTGCGCCCCAAATACCAAAAGGCACCATACCCGCAGCATAGACGATTTCATTTGGCGTATATTCAGGGAAACAGCCAACAACCTTTTTACCGCTACGAATAAAACCATCTAATTGAGCAACTGGGTTATCCACCACGGCTTGTAACTCATCAAACAATTGCGTTAATGTCTTCATCAGAAGTCTCCCTTTTTCATTTCTGCTTTGTTAGCAGCCATAATTTCAGTCAATGCTTCAACACGGGTGACATACTGCGCTTCAGAGAAAACTCGAGGATCAGCTTGGTCGCCATCAAAAGTCACAGTTGGGATCTTAAGTTCATGACGAATACGGCGCTCAATTTCAGGCATAATGCCACTCCAGAGCTTGCAACTACGATTAACATGAATAATCGCACCATCAACTTTATTCTGACGGCTCACGTTAATACGCATATCAGCAGCACGCTCAACAGAGACACAGTTAGGGACATAAGAGTAAGCACGCATCATCTCGTTACTGTTTTGATAAATCACACCAAATGCAGTGGCGTAAACAGTTGCAGTCACGTTGATACCCTGCTCTTTTAACGGGGTCGATGTGGCTCGTAAGTAAGGCCAGCACGCAATACCTTCAAAGAGAACACGGTATTTTTCTTCACCGCGGTAAGTCGATTTTTTCTCTTTGATATTTTGTTCCATCTCTTCACACAGTTGCTCAAAAGCCAGAGCAGCTTCTAATTTACCGCGAGCACAAACAGCAACAGCCATGTGATTAAAGAGATCAAAACCATTCATTGGAGACGGCTCATATTGGCAATATTCAGCCGCTTTTAACCATGCACGCCCTGTACGTTGCGAAATTTCACAGACTTCTTTAAATTTCTCTTCGGAGAACACTTTGCCTGTAACTTTTTCGAGCTGTTTGATGGCATCATCAAATTGAGCTTGAACGTATTTCACCGTGACATCATCGGTGTCATAGTCATTTTTATAAGGAATATCGATAAGGATCATCGGAATATTCAGCTCATAAGCGATATTTTCATACCACTTGATCATACAGTTACAGATATTGTTACAACACAGTAAGAAGTCTGGCTGTGGCATATCCATCTCTTCACACTGTTTAATATCCATGTAAGAGAGGCTGATACGAGCATAAGCACAGATATCGTTGGAATATCCCATGCTTTCTGCATGCTCACACATTTTTAAACCCGCACCTTTCGCTGCAATTGCAGCGGCTTGGTTTTCAGGGTAAACCACACATAAACCTAATGTTTCAGCAATTTCTTGAGGGAAGTTAGAGGCACACCACCCTATTTTTTCACCGCTGTTTTTTGCATCCCACGCACGTTGATAAGCATCAGCAGCGATTTTTTGCAGTCGTTTTTTCGCAGGAATGTAATCCGGCGCATTCATATCTATATTGCTCATTTTAATGTTCCTATTGTTAACGCATCGTCTTCCAGTTGATGGCGATACGCTTCAAAGGCATAAATGGCTGCACCTATTGCCCCGTTGTATTGTGATAATGGTGAAGTGGCGATAGGGACGTTCAGCTCTTCGCTAACATAACGAACAACTTCAAAATTACTGGCTACACCGCCTGTCATGACAACAGGAGCTTCCACACCGACTCGTTTGGCAAGACCGGCAATACGACTAGCCACTGAGCGATGAATACCATTAATGACGTCGGGTATTGTTTCGTTATTCGCGAGATGGGAGATAACTTCAGATTCAGAGAACACAGTACAGGTTGAGCTAATAGTGACTTTTTTAGTGGACTTAGCGCCCTCTTGAGCGAGATCGGAAATCTTGGTTTCTAATACTCGCGACATCACATCTAAAAAACGTCCTGTACCCGCAGCGCACTTGTCATTCATCACAAAGTTTAATAAACGGCCTGTACCATCCATATGAAGTGCTTTAACGTCTTGGCCACCGATATCAATCACCGTTTTCACACCCGGAAAAAGAAAGTGCGCACCTTTCGCATGGCAGCTAAGTTCACTCACCTCTTTGTTGGCTTCTTTCAGAGAATTACGGCCATATCCGGTTGCACAGATCCAGCTGATCTGACTGAGATCGCCACCAAATTGATGTAATACTTCATTGATTGCTTTTTCAGGCCCAGAGGTTCCAGCTCCTACTGATGCCAACGACTTCGCGACAATAGTGTCACCATTTTTCATGATGATGCATTTTGATGCAGACGATCCGATATCAACGCCCATTGTGAAAATGTCTTGTTGCATGCCTTTGCTCTCCTGAAAATTAAAAAAATCAGTGGATTATTCTTTCCACGTCATCACGTCTTTATTGGCTTCAAGGTTTGCTATCTCTTCAGCGCTATACCCTAATTCAGCTAATACAGACGGTGTGTCTTCGCCTAACAAAGGACCACGACGGTATTCAGGTAAACCACTTTCCAAGAAATCAATCGGTGGACGAACCAAGGCTTTTTCACTGCCATTTTTGTATTTCATGTGGTAGAAGGTGTTAATTGCCCAAGCTTGTTTATCTTCCAACACTTCTTCCCAAGTTTGAGCAATGCTGAATGGGATATCGTTTTTGGTGAAAATATCAGCCCACTCTGACGCTGTTTTTTGCTCTACTTGTTGCCAAATCAGATCATACAGTTCAGGAGATCGATTATTTTTTGCCACTTCTTGTAGACGTGTATAACGAGCATCCTCTGCTAAATCTGGACGACCAATACACGAAATAAAGGTTGGATAATAAGCATCGTAAACAGGCATACAGACTTGAATAAAACGATCGTCTTTCGTTTTATAAGCCAAAATAAATGGGCTGGTAGTTGTACGGCGATCGATAGGATAAGCTTGGCCATAATCTGGATATTGCGCCGCTTGGATCATAATCGCTTGAGTGTAAATAGAGGTATGCAGTAAGTTTGTTGAAACGTACTCACCTTGACCGATGTTTTTAGCACGAATATAAGCGGCTAACACACCTGAAACCAAGCCTAATGCACACTGGTGATCGCCAAGACCGGGGATCACATTCATCGGTACTGTGCCTTTTTGGTACAGAGAACCTAAGATACCACCACGGGCAAAGAATGCAGTATAATCAAAGCCCGGTAAGTCTTTATCTGGACCTTCATCGCCATACCCCGTCACACTGGCGTACACTAATTTTGGAAAACGTTGTTTTAATGTTTCATAATCTAAACCTGCACGCTCTCTTGCGCCGGGACGCCAGTTAGTTAAGAAAATGTCCGCCTTTTCTAATAGTTCAAACAGGATTTTTTTCCCTGCTTCTGTTTTCGTATTTAACACAATCCCACGTTTATTCGCATTTTCTAAATCAAAACTGGTGTTTTCATGTTGATCTAATGGACGGCCTTCTGTTGGTGCTGTATAGCGTAAGTTATCGCCACTTGGAGATTCGATTTTAATTACGTTCGCACCCATATCAGCTAAAATACGCCCCGCTGCAGGTACTGCGATAAAGGTCGCCAATTCAACTACGGTGACACCTTCCAGTGCTTTATGACTTGTCATTTCTTCTCCTAATTATTTTTAGACTTCATACTGCTGTTGTCAGAATGTGGATAAATCCGTTGCCACTTAACCCGCTACCATGTTTTTTTCATCCTTGATTGAAACGCCATAACCCAATTGCAATTTCAGCGCCTGCACATCAATTTTTCCGCAAGGGGTATGAGGAAATTCTGTAAAGAAATGGAGTTCTTTGGGGATTTTGTAGCGAGCTAGTCGCTCTTGTAGAAATTCACGTAATTCACTTTCACCAATGCTGTAGCCTTTTTGCACACAAATAGCGACAATCACTTCTTCACCTAAATCGGCAGAGGGGATCCCAAATGCTTTTGTTGCATCAACACCCACATATTCCGCAATGGCTTCTTCTATTTCACACAGGCTGATATTTTCACCACCGCGTACCACAATCTCTTTTATACGATAGGCATAGTGATAATTTCCTTGTTCATCGATATAGCCAATATCCCCCGTGTGCAACCAACCCTCTTCGTCTAACGCTTCTTTGGTTTTGTCTGGCGCATTGTCATAACCCATCATCACATGAAAGCCACGGGTGCAAATTTCACCTAAAATGCCTACTGGCACAGGTTTACCTGTTTTCAGATTAATAATTTTCATTTCAACAAAAGGTAAAGGCTTACCAATAGAATGACGTTTTATCTCTAAAGCATCATTAGGGAGAGTTTGCGTGCAACACGGTGAGGCTTCTGTTTGACCATAAGAGATAGTGATCCCTTTCATGCCGAGGATAGTTTCAATGTCATCAATTAACGCAGGAGGGAAACTTGCTCCTGCGATAATGCCTTTATCAAGACTCGATAAATCATAGTGAGAAAATTGTTCATGCTTCATTAAACGACTAAAAATGGTCGGTACACCATGCATAATGGTGCAACGATGATGTTGAATGGCTTTTAATACATCTTCAGCGTTGTAATTATCAAGAAGAACAAGTTGGCACCCTGTTGTTAACGCAAAAAAGAGACAAGAAGAGAGTCCAAAGCAGTGGAATAGCGGAACCGCAAGACAAATCACATCATCATGCGTAACACCTAAGCGCTGTGCTGACAGCATGGCATTATTAATAACATTATATTGGCTTAACATGACACCTTTCGGCATTGCTGTACTGCCAGAGGTCATTTGAATAGTTAGTAAATCTTTTACGCTAACTTGTTCAATAGCATGTTGATATGCTTTGTCTGATATTTTTTGGCTAATTTCTTTTAATTGAGATAAAGAGACGCTTTTTTCTGCCTGTTGATTTCCCATGCTAATAAATAATTGAGGTAATACGTCTTTATTTTTTGATGCTTTTTTAGAAAGATAATTAATAACCTCAATAAAATGATTACTTTTAAAACCATCAGAAAAACAGAGTGCTTTAATTCCAGTTAATCGGCATAAATCTAATAACTCTCTTTTTTTTAAATGAAAGTTAATACAAACAACCGGAATACCAATTTGAGCAGCTGCAAGAAAACAAATTATCCATTCTTTACTATTAGCAGACCAGATACCTAAACGATCGCCTTTTGTTAACCCCATGGATAAAAAGCCACGCGCAACACTCTCGACTTCTTGTTGTAATTGTTGCCAAGACAGTGTTTTTTTACTTTGGTTTTCAATTAAGGCCGTTTGTGACGCATATTGCTTCACTACATTGTTTAGACATTCTTTAACTGTCGTTTCTAATAAGGTCATAAATACCTACTTAACCGCTTCTTTTCTGATGTTTACATCTGTAATGACCTTATTCTGGGTAGGGGAAATAATTCATTCTTGGTAAATAACGAACTGTTTTTCGTCATTTGAATAATCTGAGAGAGATTTGTGATTGAGGTCTATATTTGGTGAGTTAAATATAATTTGTAATTGAAGTATAATTAATAACAATAAGATAAAATTGAAATCAAGGCGTTATAAAGGTGTTATTATTAATAAAAAAAGAGAGCGGTATTTTATTTAAATAAGAAAACAACACCACTCTCTTTTTCAATATAAAAACACACAAATCATTTAAGAATATAAAAAAATCTTATCAATAAACATTAACGTAATCATTAAAATCAAAATAATATAAAAACAATAACAATTAATTTTTATAACATCTAAATAAAAAATTATTTAAAGCACTTAACTTATTTTATTAATGATCAATTAAAGGGATTTTTTACCACGTCGCATAGGCATTGTTGATGTCTGCTTTAACGTTAATCCCTTCGTTTCTGGTGCAAACAGTACTGATACCATCATCCCAAACAGAGAAATAGCCGCCCCCACCAGCATTGTGGTATTGATCCCATAAGTGGCAATAAAAGCGGGAAGCGCACAGGTGGAAATAACCGTCCCAATACGGCTTATCGACATAATAACCCCCACCGCCGATGCTCGGATATCGGTTGGAAATAATTCATTCGGATAAAGCCACTGTAAAATGCCAGGTCCTCCCGAGAAAAAAGCGTAGGTAGCAAACGCTAAGATAACGAATAAAATCGGTAAATTCGGGAATATCCCCAGCGTGAATAATGCTAAAGTCATCATCGCAAAACTACCAATTAACAGTGGGCGCCGCCCCGTTTGGTTTAACCAAAACATCGCAGGAATACAACCCAACATAAAAAATAGACTGATCACGACATTGCCTAATGCCGCACTTCTTCCTGTATCCCATCCTAATAAACCGACGATTTGAGGGCCAAAGGTATAAATGGCAAACATCGGGATCACTTGGCAGGTCCAAATTACGGCAACAAAGAGCACAAATGAGAAGTGGCGTTTATTAAATAATTCGATAAAACGGGTCGTTTTAGCATCTTCTGCTTCAAAGACCACTGGCTCGCCAAAGAGTTTGATCATCATTTTATTACACTCTTTAATACGCCCTTGGCGTATTAACCAAAGCGGTGATTCAGGGAGATCAAAGCGACCAATTAGAATAATAACGCAAGGAATAAAAGCACTGCCTAACATCCAACGCCAGCCATCTTGGACATCATATAAAAGATAACCCACTAAATTGGCACATGTCGCACCGATATACCACATAGCAGCAATAAATCCGACGGCAAAGGCACGTTGCTTTTTATTGGAAAATTCGGTGATCATCGAAGTTGCAATAGGATAGTCAGCGCCAATCACAATCCCAATAAGGAAGCGCATCACTAACAACCCTATTGGTGTTGAAACAAACATGGTCGCAATAGAAATCACCGCAATAGCCACAATATCAACGAGGAACATTTTACGGCGCCCTACTTTGTCACAAATATAGCCAAAAAGTGAGGTACCAATAAAAAGCCCTGCTAATGTTGCCGCACCAAGCAAACCAATCCATCGCGTATCAAGCTGTAATATAGGTGTTAATTGTTCGAGCGCCACACCAATAATGACTAATACATAACCATCAAGAAAAGGGCCGCCACTTCCCCATAACATCACTCGACGATGTACTGAGGTAAAACGAATATCATCAAAGTTTCTGGGCTGCATGACTGCGTCCTAGTCTATTTTTTTAACCAAAGAAAGAAAAGCTCCCAGGCCGGAGACAGCGCTGGGAGAAAAGTAGCGATACATCATCCGTAACGATATTCCACGCCAAACGTTCCGCGTGGGTATTCCCATTTTTCAAGCGCACTGTCTAAACCGAGAATTCGACAGGTTCCACACTCTAAGCACCCTGCATAATCAAAGCTGACGCTACCATCTTGTTGTTTTTTATAAAGACCCGCAGGACAAGCTTTTACCAGTGTGTCTAATACTTGCATATCAGGTTGCTGTTTAATGATGATATGTGGATTTTCTTCATCGACATTAAATTTATTGATGCCCAATTTGACATCGACATTTACAGGAGAACTCATATTGCTTTTACTCCTTTGATCCCATCTTTTATTAAATTCATCCACCCCACTTTTTTGCTATGACGCATGATGGTTTTACGCATCGGTACAGGGGCATCATCGGTGACAGTAAAGAGATCTTTTGCAATACCAACCACCATGTCAGGATAAGCAGTAAACATACGCGGATTATCTAGTAAATCAGGCATACGTTGATATGCTTTCATATCGCGCAAAGGCCCCTGTGCTAAATGGTTGAGATACTCATTAAGGGTTTGTTTACTAAAATCATTTTTTGCCATTGCTGAAAGCACCGTTTTTGCAGCAGCTTCCCCTGATGCCATGGCTAAATCCATCCCTCTAATGGTAAAGCCTAGATTCATACACATGCCTGCCGCATCTCCTGCTATCAAAACACCATCGCGAACAAGTTCGTGTTGCATTCGCAAACCTGCCTCAGGTACCACATGGGCGCTATATTCCACCATTTTTCCATCAGCAATTAGCGGTGCTACAACGGGATGTTGTTTAAAATCTTCTAGCATTTGTGGAACCGATTTTTTGGCATCTTTAATATGGTGAAGCCCACAGACAAGCCCCAAAGAAAGCGTCGTTTTATTGGTATATAAAAAACCGCCCCCCATTAACCCATCGGTAGGAAAGCCGGCAAATAACCAAGCTACACCTTCGTTATCTTTTAGGTTAAAACGATCTTTAATGACACTTTCAGGCAGTTCGATGATCTCTTTTACGCCCACGGCAACATTTTCAGCTGCAACTCGTTTTGTCATGCCTAACTGTTCAGCCAAAAGTGAGTTCACACCATCAGCCAAAATCACCGCTTTGGCTTCTAATACATCACCATCTGCTTCTACACCGACAATTTTACCGTCACGCTCAACTAACTTATCAACACGAATGCCCGTGATACATTGGGCGCCTGCATCTTCGGCTTGCGCCATTAGCCATTGATCAAATTCACCACGTAATACAGACCAAGAGGCATGATTAGGGTTATGCGTTTCAGCGTTTTGATAGTCGATAGTCATAGCCCCTGTTTGTGTCATAAATGACAGTTTTTCATGGGTGATCACCCGCTCAACCGGAGCCTGTTGCGCAAATTCAGGAATGATGCGCTCAAGGGTATGGGCATATAGACGACCACCCGTTACATTTTTTCCGCCGGCGTAGTTCCCTCTTTCTATTAGCAATACCTGCGCACCTTCTCTGGCTAAAACAAGTGCAGCCACAGAGCCCGCTAATCCTGCGCCAACAATAATGGCATCGAAAATATCTTCGGAATCGGACATAACATCTCCAGAACTTGCAAATAAAGCAGAGAAGTTATCTTCTCTGCTGACTAAATCAGTTAGATAGTTGACGGGTAAGTGCAGGCAAAATCTTCATTACATCACCGACAATGCCGTAGTCAGCAAATTGGAAGATAGGTGCATTTTTATCTTTGTTGATCGCCATAATGGTTTGTGATCCATTTGCACCAACCATATGTTGAATTTGTCCTGAAATACCTACCGCCAAATATAGATCTGGCTTAAGCATCAGGTTAGAAATGCCAACATAACGCTCGTGCTCCATCCATTTTTCATTTTCAGCCACAGGGCGAGAGCAGGCGATTTCAGCCCCAATCTTTTTTGCTAACTCTTCTGCAATAGCAATATTTTCTTTACTGCCAATACCTCGACCAACACTGACCACAAAACGGGCTTTATCCAGATCGACGGCATTGATTTTTCTTGGCTGAATTGACTGGCAAATAATGCTTTGTGAAGGGGCAATCCATGCTACTTTTTGTGCCGTACCCGTAGCCTGTGTTTCTGATGCAACGTCAAAAGCACCAGTGCTTGCGGTAACAACACAATAAGGTGTTGTTAATGTTTCATCACCAAAGGCAAGTCCACCGTAAACCATATGTTTTGCCACTAATGCATCATTTTGGGTACTTAATGATTGTGCATCATTTGATACTACCGCGGCTAAACGGTGACCTAAACGAGCGGCAAATAATTTGCCACGACGCGTATTCGGCAGTAAGACCAAGCCGGCATCGCTATGTGATTTAATGGTTCCAACGATACTTTGTGCATAATCTTCCATAATGCGATCATCAGGTTTACCTTCTAATTGGAAAACCGCTGTCGCCCCTAATTTAAAGGCAGCGATGCTTTGCTCATCATTAAAGGTAAAGACATTGATTGATTGACCTAATGAAGAAGCACCTCCCATTAATTCTGGTAAAGGGGAAAGTACATCACTCAACACCCAAACAGTTGAAAACTGGCTCATAACTCCCCCTATTACTTAATAATTTTTCGTAAATATTCTGCAAATTCAGCAATTTGATCGTCGCCATCACCTTCAATAATGATGTGCTGACGTACTTTTTGTTTCGGTGCTAACACGGTTTGCTCTGAACGTGGCGTTATGGGCTCTAAACCAAGATCGGCCACACTCCATTGTTGAACCGGCTTTTTAGCGGCACCTAAAATGGCTTTCATGGATGGAATTTGCGGAGAGTTGATATCGGTAGAAACGGCAATCACCGCAGGTAAGGTGATAGTAAGCGTTTCAATTTCGTTTTCTAATTCGCGTTCAACGGTGATGGAATCAGTTGTAATAGAAACAATTTTATTAACCCCATTAATGGCAGGAATATTCAAGATCTCCCCCACCAGCAAACTCACTTGTTGGGAACTTAGATCTGCCGAGCCATCACCACATAAGATAAGATCGTACCCCTGCTTAGTTGCAGCTGCTGCAAGCACTGTCGCCGTTTGATAAGGAAGAGAAGCTTCCAATTGCTCATCGACCACCACCACGAGATCATCAGCACCACGAGATAACACATCTTTACGTGCTTTAGCGTTAGTCAGCGCGTTACCACCTACGCTCATTGCCGTAATTTGAATACCATCAAGTTGTGTTTTTAACTGATTTGCCGCTTCAATCGCATTTAAATCATATTGGCTAATTTTGTTATTGGCGCGCGAAAAATCGAGTGAACCATCGGCATTATTGACCACAATATCCTGTTCATCGGGAACACTCTTGTAACATGTAATAATCTTCATTACATCTCCTGAAATTAATAAATATGTCATTTACTCTGGCAATGTAATATACAATTAGCACAATTAAATGATTAATAAATTAAATCTAGATCACCAATATTGAAGATTATTAAATAAGAGATGGATAGCGTTCAATATTGCTAAATACATCACCAATATTGAAATTAAATTTAATTAAAGTGATTAACTTTCAATATTGTTATCTGGATCAACAATATTGAACATAATAAGAAATGAGTTATTTAATATTCAATATTGCCACAAAGATCAACAATATTGAAAGAGCGGATATAACACATTTATTACAAACCTAAATACATCCTTATTTATCAACCAATTAAAATGAAAACAAAAGGTTATAAAACGTAACATAAAATCGACAAAAAGAATAGTGTGAAGTGAATAACAGAATGAAACATTAATAATATCCATTATTCTTCTTCATTAATGATTTTATAAATTAGCCAATCGACTTGTTTTTTGATTATGATAAAAACCAATTAATGGAATATATAGGATCTAACTAAAAGAGTTTATTCGAAATTAGGAATTTACACTTATTAAACTTCTGCGCTAAATATATTTGGAAAATTTACCTATGAGCAAAGATAATAAAAAGGCAGGAATAGAACCGAAGGTTTTTTTTCCGCCATTAATCATTGTTGGTATTTTATGCTGGTTAACGGTACGCGATCTTGATGCTTCAAATGAAGTGATCAATGCCGTTTTCAGCTATGTTACCAATGTCTGGGGTTGGGCCTTCGAATGGTATATGGTGATCATGTTCGGGGGCTGGTTCTGGTTGGTTTTTGGACGTTATGCCAAAAAACGCCTGGGCGATGAGAAACCAGAATTTAGTACGGCAAGCTGGATCTTTATGATGTTTGCTTCTTGTACATCAGCGGCTGTACTGTTTTGGGGCTCAATTGAAATATACTACTACATTTCAAGTCCTCCTTTCGGTATGGAAGGTTACTCCGCGCCAGCCAAAGAGATAGGGTTAGCTTACAGCTTATTCCACTGGGGCCCGCTACCTTGGGCAACCTATAGTTTCCTGTCTGTCGCCTTCGCTTACTTCTTTTTTGTACGCAAAATGGAAGTGATCCGCCCAAGTAGCACTTTAACGCCATTAGTGGGTGAAAAACACGTTAATGGTTTATTTGGTACTGTCGTCGACAATTTCTATTTGGTCGCCTTGATCCTAGCAATGGGCACCAGCCTTGGGCTTGCAACGCCTTTGGTAACTGAATGTATTCAATACTTATTTGGTATTCCTCACACTCTACAATTAGATGCCATTATTATCTCTTGCTGGATCTTACTCAACGCTATTTGCGTGGCATTTGGTCTACAAAAAGGGGTAAAAATCGCCAGTGATGTGCGTACTTACCTGAGCTTCTTAATGTTAGGTTGGGTATTTATCGTGGGTGGTGCCAGCTTTATTGTCAATTACTTCACAGATTCTGTGGGTACATTGCTGATGTATATGCCACGTATGTTGTTTTACACCGATCCTATTGGTAAAGGGGGTTTTCCTCAGGCTTGGACTGTCTTCTATTGGGCTTGGTGGGTTATTTACGCCATTCAAATGAGTATCTTCTTAGCGCGTATTTCTAAAGGTCGTACTGTTCGTGAATTATGTTTAGGAATGGTATCAGGTTTAACCGCAGGAACTTGGCTGATTTGGACTATTCTGGGGGGTAACACTTTACAACTGATTGACCAAAATATCCTTAATATTCCGCAACTGATTGATCAATATGGTGTACCACGCGCCATTATCGAAACATGGGCCGCCTTACCCCTCAGTACAGCAACCATGTGGGGCTTCTTTATTCTCTGCTTTATCGCCACCGTCACTTTAATCAATGCCTGCTCTTACACACTAGCAATGTCAACTTGTCGCTCCATGAAAGAAGGGGCTGAACCACCATTATTGGTACGCATCGGCTGGTCTGTATTAGTCGGTATTATCGGCATTATTTTACTAGCATTAGGCGGCTTAAAACCGATCCAAACCGCCATTATTGCCGGAGGATGCCCACTATTTTTCGTCAATATCATGGTCACCTTGTCCTTTATAAAAGATGCCAAAGTGCACTGGAAAGATTGATCTCCCTATACGCAAAAAATGACACATTAAGAGGTTATTAACATGGATTTTAGATTGAATGATGAGCAGGAACTGTTTGTTGACGGTGTCCGCGAATTAATGGCCAGTGAAAACTGGGAAGCTTATTTCGCACAGTGTGATCGCGAAAGTAAATACCCAGAGCGTTTTGTTAAGGCCTTAGCGGATATGGAAATTGACAATCTGCTTATCCCTGAAGAGCACGGTGGCTTAAATGCCGGATTTGTTACTGTTGCCGCAATTTGGATGGAATTAGGTCGTTTAGGTGCGCCAACCTATGTGCTCTATCAATTACCGGGGGGATTTAACACCGTATTGCGTGAAGGGACTCAAGAACAAATCGACAAAATCATGGCGTTTCGTGGTACAGGCAAACAGATGTGGAACTCAGCGATCACTGAACCGGGGGCCGGTTCTGATGTGGGCAGCTTACAAACCACTTATACCCGTAAAAATGGCAAAGTTTACCTCAACGGTAGCAAATGCTTTATCACCAGTAGTGCTTATACCCCTTATATCGTCGTGATGAGTCGTGATGCGGCTTCCCCTGATAAACCCATCTTTACCGAATGGTTTGTCGATATGAGTAAACCCGGCATTAAAGTCACTAAGTTAGAAAAACTGGGTTTACGTATGGATAGCTGCTGTGAAATCACCTTCGACAACGTTGAACTTGAAGAAAAAGATATGTTTGGTCGCGAAGGTAACGGCTTTAACCGTGTGAAAGAAGAGTTTGATCATGAGCGTTTCTTAGTGGCACTGACTAACTATGGTACCGCCATGTGTGCGTTTGAAGATGCGGCGCGCTACGCCAACCAACGGGTTCAATTTGGTGAGACTATCGGTCGCTTCCAACTTATTCAAGAAAAATTCGCCCATATGGCGATCAAACTCAATTCAATGCGCAACATGTTATATGAAACTGCATGGAAAAGTGACAATGGCTTAATTACCTCCGGTGATGCTGCAATGTGTAAATACTTCTGTGCGAATGCAGCCTTTGAAGTGGTTGATAGTGCGATGCAAGTGCTGGGTGGTGTGGGGATCGCAGGTGAACACCGTATTGCACGTTTTTGGCGTGATCTACGCGTTGACCGTGTATCTGGTGGCTCTGATGAAATGCAGATCCTGACATTAGGACGCGCTGTACTCAAACAGTATCGTTAATTAATCGCAGAGCACTCTCTTAACATCGAGTGAGGGAGTGTTCAAACAGTCCACTGACGAGGTGACATTATGACAGAACATTTATCCATGCCACAATTTGGGCCACTAGCTGGAGTTCGTGTGGTGTTTTCAGGTATTGAGATTGCCGGGCCATTTGCAGGACAGATGTTTGCAGAGTGGGGGGCAGAGGTCATTTGGATTGAAAACGTTGCATGGGCGGATACCATTCGTGTTCAACCTCATTATCCACAGCTTTCCCGTCGCAATCTACATGCGTTATCGTTAAATATTTTCAAAGACGAAGGCCGTGATGCTTTCCTAAAATTAATGGAAACCACGGATATTTTTATCGAAGCCAGCAAAGGTCCTGCCTTTGCCCGTCGCGGTATTACCGATGAGGTTTTATGGGAGCATAACCCTAAATTGGTTATCGCGCACTTATCCGGCTTTGGTCAATATGGCGATCCGCAATATACCAACCTTCCAGCCTACAACACTATTGCTCAAGCATTTAGTGGCTATCTCATTCAAAACGGCGATAAAGACCAACCTATGCCCGCTTTTCCTTATACCGCTGACTATTTCTCTGGTATGACGGCAACCACCTCAGCATTAGCGGCACTGTACAAAGTGCAACAAACGGGCAAAGGGGAAAGTATTGATATTGCAATGTATGAAGTGATGTTGCGAATGGGGCAATACTTTATGATGGACTATTTTAATGGCGGAGAAATCTGTCCACGAATGACCAAAGGCAAAGATCCATACTATGCCGGCTGTGGCTTATACCGTTGCCAAGATGGTTATATCGTGATGGAAGTGGTCGGCATCACTCAAATTGAAGAAATTTTTAAAGATATTGGTCTTGCTCATCTATTAGGTACTCCTGAAGTCCCCAAAGGGACACAACTGATCCACCGTATTAATTGCCCTCATGGTCAACTCTTTGAAGATAAATTAGATGAATGGCTAGCCAACCAGCCTATTACCGCCGTACTAAAACGCCTATCTGAACTCAATATTGCCAGTGCAAAAGTGTTAACCATTCCTGAATTAGAAGGCAATCCACAATACGTGGCTCGAGAGTCAATTACTCAATGGAAAACGATGAGTGGTGAAACCTGTAAGGGACCAAATATCATGCCGAAATTCAAAAATAATCCAGGAAAAATCTGGCGTGGTATGCCTGCTCACGGCATGGATACCAATGCGATTTTGAAAAATATCGGTTATAGCGACGAACAAATTAGGGAGCTAGTCGATAAAGGGCTAGCTAAAATCGTAGAGTAAATACCGTTAGACTCAGGTACAAGTGGCACTATCCCACAATACCTGAGCTTACGGCAAAAGCATGGGATAACAGTTTAATGGATGTGATTGGCAGACAACACTTACGGCAAATGTGGGATGATTTAGCTGAAGTTTATGATAAAAAAACAGCGCTAATTTTTGAATCTGCACAAGGGAAAGTCAGACAATTTAGCTACAGTGAATTAAATGAAGAGATCAACAGAGCCGCAAATCTTTTTCATGCCTGTGGTATAAAAAAAGGCGACCATGTTGCCTTACATCTTGATAACTGCCCAGAATTTTTCTTTTGCTGGTTTGGACTGGCAAAAATTGGCGCTGTTATGGTGCCCATTAATGCCCGCTTTATGTATGAAGAGAGTGCTTGGATCATTAACCATTGCCAAGCACACTTTGTGGTAACAAGTGATAATTTCTCTCCAATTTACCAACCGATGTTGCACGATAAGCACTCTCCTTTAACGCAACTGTTTTTAATAACAGAAAACGGTCTCCCTACTGAAAAAGGGGTTGTTGATTTTTTAAGTGAAAAAGCCAAGCATCCCGTTACGCTTAATCATCACACCCCATTAAGTGTGGATGACACGGCTGAAATCCTTTTTACCTCAGGTACTACTTCACAACCCAAAGGAGTAGTTATTACGCATTATAATTTACGTTTTGCTGGCTACTACTCCTCATGGCAGAACGCCTTACGGGAAGATGATATCTATCTTACAGTCATGCCTGCTTTTCATATCGATTGCCAGTGTACCGCATCACTTCCTGCTTTTTCTGTCGGTGCCACATTTGTACTACTGGAAAAATACAGTGCGAGAGCCTTCTGGAAGCAAATTCTCAAATACCAAGCAACGGTAACAGAATGCATACCTATGATGATGCGCACCTTAATGGCACAACCAATCTCACCAGATGAAAAGCAACATAAACTGCGCGAAGTGATGTTTTACCTCAATCTTGCAGATGAAGAGAAAGATGCCTTTATCGAACGCTTTAATGTGCGATTACTCACCTCTTACGGCATGACAGAAACCATTGTTGGCTTAATCGGTGACAGACCTGGCGATAAACGCCGCTGGCCATCTATTGGTAGACCGGGATTTTGTTATCAAGCGCAAATTCGCGACAAACAAAATCAGCAAGTTCCTAACGGTGTAGTCGGTGAGATCTGCGTCAAAGGTGAACCGGGAAAAACCTTATTTAAAGAGTATTACAATCGCCCCGATGCAACAGAAAAAGCGCTAGAGCCTGATGGTTGGTTACACACGGGTGACTATGGTTATCGAGATGACGAAGGCTTTTTCTATTTTGTTGATCGCAGTTGCAACATGATCAAACGCGGTGGTGAAAACGTCTCTTGTATTGAAATTGAAAATATCATCGCATCACATCCTAAAATCCAAGATGTAGCAGTAATTGGTGTACCTGATGATATTCGCGATGAAGCCATTAAAGCCTTTGTGGTACTGGTTGACGGTGAAACGTTAAGTGAAGAAGCCTTTTTCGCCTTTTGTGAACAGAATATGGCGAAATTTAAAGTGCCTTCCGCCGTTGAGTTTAAACAGGGGTTACCACGTAATTGCTCAGGCAAAGTGATCAAAAAGCATTTGCAATAAGCCATAAGTGGGTTTTCGTGACAGTTAATTATAACTGCTTATTTTTATTGAAAAAGGAATATGACATGAGCCAATCATTACATCTAACAACACGTGGTTCAGTGCTTGAAATTATATTAGATAGACCGAAAGCCAATGCAATTGATGCCAAAACCAGTCATGAAATGGGTGAGGTATTTATGCGTTTTCGTGATGATCCTAGTTTACGCGTTGCCATTATTACAGGTGCTGGCGAACGATTCTTTTGTGCCGGCTGGGATTTGAAAGCCGCAGCTGAAGGAGAAGCCCCTGATGCAGACTTTGGTGCTGGTGGCTTTGCGGGCTTAACGGAATTATTTGATCTTAATAAACCTGTCATTGCTGCCATTAACGGCTATGCTTTTGGGGGTGGCTTTGAATTAGCACTGGCAGCCGACATGATAATTTGTTCAGACAATGCTTCTTTTGCCTTGCCAGAAGCACAATTAGGTATTGTCCCTGACAGTGGCGGTGTTTTACGTTTACCTAAACGCTTACCTCCTGCAATTGTCAATGAAATGCTCATGACTGGCCGTCGTATGAATGCACAAGAGGCGCTACGCTGGGGCATTGCTAACCGCGTTGTCAGTACGACTGAACTGATGGATAGCGCCCGTGAATTAGCCGATCAAATCGCCAACAGTGCGCCACTTGCAGTCGCTGCATTAAAAGAGATCTACCGTGCCACTAGCGAGCTTTCGATTGAAGAAGGCTACAAATTAATGCGCAGTGGTGTTCTAAAATATTACCCAAGTGTTTTACATTCAGAAGATGCACTCGAAGGCCCGCTAGCCTTTGCCGAAAAACGCTCACCTGAATGGAAAGGACGGTAATTATCACTTGAATTGATAATACAACTAAGAGGAAAACTGATGAGTATCTATGCATTTGAAGGTGTTATTCCTGTTGTTCATCCAACAGCTTACATTCACCCATCAGCAGTACTAATTGGCGATGTCATTATTGGTGCTGGTGTTTATATTGGCCCTTTGGCTTCATTACGGGGTGATTATGGCCGTTTAATTGTTGAAGCAGGTGCAAATCTTCAAGATGGCTGTGTTATGCATGGTTATACGGATATGGATACCATTGTGCAAGAAAATGGTCATATTGGTCATGGTGCTATTCTTCACAGTTGTATTATCGGTCGTGATAGCCTAGTCGGCATGAATAGCGTGATTATGGATGGTGCGATCATTGGTGAGGAAAGTATTGTTGCTGCCATGAGCTTTGTGAAAGCGGGCTTTCAAGGTCAGGCGAGACAAATGTTAATGGGAAGCCCAGCAAAACATGTACGTGATATTAGCGACCAAGATATGCAGTGGAAACGTATGAATACTCGTGAATATCAAGATCTCACTGTTCGTTGTCGTCAAAGCTTAGTAGAAACGACACCATTAACAGCCCCTGAAGCTAATCGTCCTCGTTTAAGAGGCACGACAGAAGTAAAACCCAAAGGCCAATAAGCCAACAGCGACAGGCACAACAAACGCCTGTCGTATTGCTTTATTTTAACACTCGGCTATCAATTAACGCCGTTGTGATTTTGACAACATCCATTGCCATTTTTGTTGGTGATCCAGCCCATGGGGGATCATAGCTGCTAATTTCTCTGGGGCGCTTAAACGACTTTTACTTTGCGTATGACCTTTTAAACGAGAGTAAAGAGCAGGATCAATATGACTGACTTTGATCATCCGTTGGCATTGGCACCCTCTTCCTTCCAATTGATTAGGAACGCTTTTGGTTTCACACTCAATCTCTTTTACATCAGAAAGAATATAAGAAACGATATTAATCGCATTACATTGGGGGATATCAAAATTTTTAGCGATCTCTTTCGCACTCACCCAGCGTTGTTGCTCTTGAACCCAGTCTGCAATTAACAAATAGAGTGGTTTATTTATGTCTTCTTCACACATATTTACTCCAATAATATTACAAATAAAAGTTTATTTATCTCTAAATAAAGATAATAACTATATGTTAATTTTATTTAACCGCGGAGTATCGGCTTTCCCTGTTAATTCATTCAGTTAGTT
>NZ_CAWQOK010000107.1:0-16972 GCF_963896075.1 Proteus sp. G4415 | reverse complement strand
TCAGACAAAGATGAGGAGGAGCTATGGCAATATATGTTACTGTGATCGAAAAAAACTTCAATTTTAGATTTGTCAATTTTTTATGCTGTATTTTTAGGTTTATAAGTTTAATAGATCGTATAAAATAAAAAATTATCATTAATATTTTAATTTGGGTAGATTCGCTTATTAATTCTCAGCAAGTTTTATTACTAATATTACTTGAATAGTTAATGAACTAATTCCATAATAATGATTATCTTTTTGTGATGTAACTCACATAGTATTTAAATTAGACTACTTTATCCGTTGAATAACTTAATCATTAAGGAGTAAAGTTATCTCGTTAGGATTATTCTTAACGTGATATATTGGCGAGCATTTAAAATCCTTTTTAATTTAAATGTTTTTCTCGCTACTTTTTGAAATGATCGTAATCAAGTAATACAAGGTAGTGTTACTACGAGTCATATTCATAAAATGGGGCCTGGAAATTCAATATACATTTATATTAATTTCCTCGGGATCTTACTTTAAACAAGATCCTCTTTGTTCAATATAATCGGACGGGATGTAAAGAGATGAGTACGGTTGAATTGCTTAAGCATATTTATGACATAAATTTATCGTATTTGCTTTTGGCGCAGAGGTTAATTAACCAAGAAAAGGCTTCCGCAATGTTTAGACTGGGTATCAGCGATTCTATGGCTGATGCACTAAAAGAGCTAACATTGCCTCAATTGGTTAAGTTGGCTGAAACAAACCAACTAATCTGTAATTTCCGGTTTGAAGACAGCGAAACAATAGAACAACTCACTAAAGAATCCAGAGTGGATGATTTGCAACAAATTCATACTGGTATCCTTCTTTCTTCTAACTTGTTCCGTCAACTATCGGAACATGATACCTCTGCTACAAAGAAACGGGCATAACAATGAGTGAGAAAAGTATCGTCCGAGAGGCGAAAGATATTCGCCTAGCAATGGAATTAATCACCTTAGGTGCTCGCTTACAAATGCTTGAAAGCGAAACGCAATTAAGTCGAGGGCGTTTAATTAAATTATACAAAGAATTAAGAGGAAGCCCTCCTCCTAAAGGTATGCTACCTTTTTCAACAGATTGGTTTATGACATGGGAACAAAATATCCATTCTTCAATGTTTTATAATGCTTACCGCTTTTTATTAAAAAGCGGGGGGAGTGTAGGTGTTGAAGCTGTTGTAAAAGCCTATCGTTTATATTTAGAACAATGTCCACCCGTTAAAGATCAAGAACCTATTTTAGCACTAACACGAGCATGGACATTAGTTCGTTTTGTTGAAAGTGGTATGTTACAACTTTCTGTATGTACCAAATGTAATGGTTCATTTATTACACACGCACATCAGCCTGCAAGTAATTATGTTTGTAGTCTTTGTCAGCCTCCATCTCGGGCAATAAAAAAACGTAAACTTTCCGCCAATCCTGCCGATATTAACTTACAACTGTTGGATGGTCTTGAACAGTTTGCAATGTGATTCGAGATTGAAAGTTAAATATCAGGTTATAGATTAAAGACTCTATAACCTGAGTTGTTTCCTCTTCCCCTCCTATCTCCTTGCGGTTATGTTCGCCATTCTCTCTATAACGAAATTAGCTAAAGGGATATCGCGTGTTAGTACTCTTAGGATATATCGTGGTGATTTGTGCTGTCCTCGGAGGGTTTACCCTCGTAGGTGGACATCTAGGCGCATTATATCAACCCGCTGAATTTTTAATTATTTTTGGTGCCGGTATCGGTGCTTTTGTTGTAGGTAATAATGGTCGTGCGATCGTATCAACGGTAAAAATCCTACCGAAATTACTTCGTAACACTAACTACAATAAAGCGATGTATATGGATCTAATGGCATTAATGTTTCGTTTGCTGTCTAAAGCGCGCCAAAACGGCATGTTGGCATTAGAGAGAGATATTGAAAATCCACAACAAAGTGACATTTTTTCCCAATATCCTCGCATTATGAAAGACGTTTATATGCTCAGTTTTATTACTGATTATATGCGTTTGATGGTGACGGGGAATATGAATCCTTATGAAATTGAAGCGCTAATGGACGAAGAAATTGCCACTTTTGAAGAAGAAAGTGAAGTACCTGCGGCGGGGCTCTCTACGATGGGCGATTCATTACCCGCATTTGGTATTGTGGCCGCGGTTATGGGGGTGGTTAATGCGCTAGGTGCTGCCGATAGACCTGCTGGGGAAATGGGGGCACTTATTGGTCACGCAATGGTAGGTACTTTCTTAGGCATTTTATTAGCTTATGGCTTTGTTTCACCATTAGCCTCTCGTATCAGACAACGCTCTAGTCAACAAATGAAAATGATGGAGTGCATCAAGACCACCCTGTTATCTAGCATGAATGGATATGCACCACAGATAGCGGTTGAGTTTGGTCGTAAGACCCTCTTTCTGGCAGACAGACCTTCATTTATTGAATTGGAAGAACATGTACGTCAGGTACGGACACCGATGCAGGCAAATCCTGATGCAATGAAAGAAGAGTAATTATGAAAAGTAATTCACAGATAATCAGAGTTAAAAAGCGAGGGAAAAAACAGCACAACGCACAACATGGTGCGTGGAAGATAGCTTACGCTGACTTTATGACTGCCATGATGGCTTTCTTTCTGGTGATGTGGTTACTTTCTATCGCTAGTCCTCAAGAGTTAACTCGTGTTGCTGAATATTTTCGCACACCTCTAAAAGTTGCCATTGAAAAAGGCCGCGTTAGTGGAGACGTGACAAACCCGATACCAGGGGGAGGACGTGATCCTGTGTATAACGAAGGTGATGTACTGCCAAAAGGTGTCGAAGATAAACAGCTCAATGAAAAACAGCAATTCCGTAAACTGAAAGAGAATTTAGAGCAAGTTATTTTACAAGATCCTCGCTTAAAAGATTTAAAACCTCATTTATTAATCGACATGATGGACGAAGGCTTACGTATCCAAATTATAGATAAAGAAAGCCGGCCAATGTTTAAAGTTGGTAGTGCCACTGTTGAACCTTATATGAAAGATATTTTAACTGCGATAGCGCCAATACTAAATGACTCGCCTTATAAAATCAGTTTATCAGGTCATACCGATGATATTCCTTATGCGAGTGGTGCACTCAAATACAGTAACTGGGAGTTATCAACGGATCGAGCTAATGCATCTCGTCGAGAACTTATTGGTGCAGGGCTTGCAGAATGGAAAGTACTACGGGTTGTAGGTATGGCATCAACTGTTCACTTAGTAAAAGAGGATGGTTTTGCTCCGGCGAATAGAAGGATCAGTATATTAGTTTTAACTAAGCAGGAAGAAAAGAAAATTGTACATGAAAATGAGCGGGTTGCACCAGCAATAAAAGAGGCATCAGAAATTAAACCTCTGCTTTCAGGGCAAGAAACCCCACAAGAAAACGGAGAAAATACACAGACGAATTCGTCTGTGTCTTCTTCTACATCTAAGCTTCCCGAATCAAAAAAGGAAAATGTTGAAACAGGAGTTTCTGGGGAAAGTTTGCCATCACAATCGACAAATATTACGACAAAACAGGAAACAACTCCTTAGTTTGTATGTAATCGCGTAAAGGTGAATGAGTAACGATGGATATTACCGAGTTTTATCAAACATTTTTTGATGAAGCAGATGAGTTGTTAGCTGATATGGAACAGCATTTACTGTTACTTGATCCGCAAAATCCAGATCAAGAGCAGTTAAATGCTATTTTTCGTAGTGCGCACTCCATAAAAGGAGGAGCCGCAACATTTGGCTTCGTTAAACTTCAGCAGACCACTCATGTGCTGGAAAACTTGCTCGATAGTGCAAGACGCCATGAAATGGTACTTACCGATGACATTATTAACCTGTTTCTGGAAGCGAAAGATATTATGCAACAGCAATTGGATGCACATAAAAACTCACAAGAGCCAGACGAGGAAACATTTAACTATATTTGTGAGAAGTTGCGTCAGTTAGCTCTAGAAGTCAAAGAGGAACAATCAACTCAATTAGGTGAGGGGAGTGACTCAGTATCTTTAGCTGAAAGTAATGCCCCAACGGAGAACATCACTCCTGTTTCTGCAGTGCATCATACTGACGATGAGCTTAGTAAAGAAAATCAACCGATAGCAACGGCTAAAACACCAAATACTGACGGTCTTTATCAGCATCATATTATTTTATCTGATTTAAAAGAGACCGATATTGATTTAATGCTAGATGAATTAAAGCATCTGGGTGAAGTCAGTCAGGTTGAAAAACAGCACCATGGGTTGGAAGCGGTATTAAAAACCACAGCAACTCAAGAAGATATCAGTGCGGTATTATGTTTTGTTATTGAACCAGAACAGATTTCCTTTGCTAACGTTGCTGCTACTGAGGAAAAGGTAAAGTCTACAGATAAAACGCAAGAGCAAGCCGAACACTCACCCTCATCTGTGACAGAAAGTATCCAGCCTACTGCTCAAACAGAGCAGCCAGCTACGATAGAGAAAAACGTTGCTGAGTTGAATAAAAATAGTCAAGCAGATGAAGTGACTAAAGTTGCTACAACCTTGCCACCAACTGCGACACCAGCCCCTGCGCGAAAACCTGTTGTTGCTCAGGCCAAAACGGAATCAACCAGTATTCGCGTTGCGGTTGAAAAGGTGGACCAACTGATTAACTTGGTCGGGGAATTGGTGATCACTCAGTCTATGTTAGCGCAACATAGTGACACGCTTGAGCCATCTATTCATAGTGATCTACTCAGTTGTATTGCACAGCTACAGCGTAACTCTCGTGATCTGCAAGAGTCAGTGATGTCTATCCGTATGATGCCGATGGAATATGTTTTTAGTCGTTTTCCGCGGGTCGTTCGTGATTTAGCTGGCAAAATGCATAAAAAAGTTGAGTTAAATATGATTGGTAGTTCAACTGAGCTTGATAAGAGTTTAATTGAGAAAATCATCGATCCTTTAACTCACTTAGTCCGTAATAGCCTTGATCATGGTATTGAAATGCCTGCCGATCGCATTGCGGCGGGCAAACCAGAGGCGGGTCAATTAACGCTTTCAGCAGAGCATCAAGGTGGCAATATTTGTATTGAAGTGACAGATGATGGTGCCGGATTAAATCGTGAGCGTATTTTGAAAAAGGCGATATCATCGGGCTTAGCTGTTTCTGAAAATATGAGCAATGAAGAAGTTGCGATGTTGATATTTGCGCCAGGTTTCTCTACCGCTGAGGTTGTCACCGATGTTTCTGGACGTGGTGTGGGTATGGATGTTGTAAAACGAAATATCCAAGAAATGGGTGGGCAAATTCAAATTAGTTTTGAAGTTGGAAAAGGCACACGCATTCGCATCTTGCTGCCACTCACATTGGCCATTTTAGATGGCATGTCAGTAAAAGTGAATGATGAAGTATTTATTTTACCATTAGGAACAGTGGTTAGCTCATTACAACCTGAAGAGGAAGATATTTATCCTTTAGCAGGAGATGAAAAATTATTGCAAGTAAGAGGTGAATATTTACCGCTTATTGAATTACACCGTACTTTTAATATTGAAGGTGCGCAAACCGATATTACTCAAGCGATTGCGGTTATCGTACAAAGTGCAGGGCGCCGTTATGCTTTATTGGTCGATAAGTTAGTTGGTCAACATCAAGTGGTTGTTAAAAATATAGAAAGCAATTACCGAAAAGTACCGGGTATTTCTGCTGCCACAATCATGGGCGATGGTAGTGTTGCTTTAATTCTTGATGTTCCAGAATTACAACGTTTAAGTCATTCTCAAATGACAGAAAAGAAAAAGAATACAACTGCGCATACAGTTATTTAATAGTGAGGATAAAATAAGATTATGGCTGCGGAACATTTCGAGAAATTATCCGGTGAAACTGTTGGACAAGGATTTCTAATTTTTACGTTGGGCAACGAAGAATATGGCATTGATATTCTAAAAGTACAAGAAATTCGGGGCTATGACCAAGTCACTCGTATTGCGAATGCACCTAGTTTTATTAAAGGTGTGACCAATTTACGGGGGGTTATTGTACCTATCGTTGATCTACGAATTAAGTTTTCACAAGAAAATGTTACCTATAATGACAACACAGTGGTGATCGTGGTTAATTTACTCAACCGTATTGTCGGCATTGTTGTTGATGGTGTTTCTGATGTATTAACCTTAAAACCTGAACAAATCTGTCCTGCGCCTGAATTTGCGGTAACAATGTCAACAGAATATTTAACAGGATTGGGTACTTTAGATGAAAGAATGTTAATTCTGGTTGATATTGAAAAATTACTCAATAGCGAAGAAATGGAATTAGTTGATAGCGCAACAATTATGGCTAAATAAAGTTTAGCCTATTAATCTTATTCTTTAATACTATTCCGGCTATCTTGCCGGAATAGTTTTTTCAATTATTTGTTATTTCTTGGGGCTTTAATATTAATTAAGTGAAATTAAATCAGAAAGAGTACTTTTAATTTTAGTTAAGTTATTTTTTTTAAATGTATTAACTAAAAAATGAATGTGCATTATGCCTAACAGGTTTTTAAAATGAGAATTTAAAATATAACTTATTGATATTTAATTTATTTATTGTAAATAGAAAATAGTATCTATATAGGATAAAACCTATAAAGTTTCTCTTAAGTCTGCCGATAACTTGGTCATACCATCTATTATAAAAAGGGAAACTCATGTTTAGCCGAATGAAAATAGTGACTGGGTTGTTATCCATTCTTCTGTTGTTTGGTGTTTTGCAGTTTATCTCCGGGGGTGTTTTTTACTCAAATCTCAGTGAAACAAGACAAGATCTGGATAAAACTCTCACAATACAAAAACAGCGTGAACGTTTAGATGAAAGCTGGGCAAACTTATTGCAAGCGCGTAACAATATTAATCGTGCAGCTATAAGCTATCTGTTACAGGATAAAGATCTGAATGTTGATAGCTCGTTGTCTGTAGAATATTTAACTGGTCTGGCACGTAAAAATATGTCTCGGGCCGATGATAAATTTAAAGAGTTTGAACAGCATATAAATGCTTATCAAATTCATTCAGAAGAAGAAATACGCAATTTAAAAGGGCGTTTTATTGAGTATTTTTCTGCATTAAATCAGTTAGAAATTTTACTGCAAGATAAAAACTTAAAAGATTTTTTCGAACAACCAACGACTTCTTATCAAGATGGTTTTTATAAAGAGTATCTTGCTTATGTTATGCGTAATGAGAAGTTTAATAATCAATTAAATAGTGCATTAGAAGCTTCTCATCAGCGTTCTATTATCACGATGGTGATATTAGCCATTATTGTTGTTACAGCATTAATCATTTGTTGGTTTGCACTGCGCAATGCATTAATTCGACCACTTAATTCATTGTTATTAAATATTAAAGCATTTTCTGAAGGGGATCTACGTCCCGATATCGAGGTGCATGGACGTAATGAAATGAGCTTATTAGCAAGTGGCTTAAAGCACATGCAACAAGAGCTTATACATACTGTTCGTGGTGTTTATCAAAGTACTGAGAATATCTATAACAGCACCAGTGAAATTGCCGCAGGTAATAATGATTTATCCTCACGTACTGAGGAGCAAGTTGCTTCATTAGAAGAGACTGCTGCGAGTATGGAGCAGTTAACGGCGACAGTAAAACAAAATGCTGATAATGCACGCCAAGCAAGTAACCTTGCCAATGATGCCTCAGATATTGCCCGCCAAGGTGGAAAAGTTGTGGCTAATGTGGTGCAAACGATGCACGACATAGCCGGAAGTTCTCAAAAAATCACCGATATTACTGCAGTGATTGATGGTATCGCATTTCAAACCAATATTTTGGCGTTGAATGCGGCTGTTGAAGCTGCGAGAGCCGGTGAGCATGGTCGCGGATTTGCGGTAGTTGCCGGCGAAGTTCGTAATCTTGCACAGAGAAGTGCAGAAGCTGCTAAAGAAATAAAAACGTTGATTGAAGACTCTGTTAGTCGCACTGAAACCGGATCGGTATTAGTTGAAAGTGCAGGGGAAACCATGACTCGTATTGTCGAATCTGTGACACGTGTTACCGATATTATGGGGGAAATTGCCTCGGCATCGGATGAACAAAGTCGAGGAATTTCACAAGTGGGTCTTGCGGTTTCTGAAATGGATCGTGTTACTCAGCAAAACGCCTCTTTAGTAGAACAATCTGCCGCCGCCGCTGCGGGTCTTGAAGATCAAGCAGTTGCATTAACCCGCTTAGTTTCCATCTTCAAATTACCGGGTCAGGAAGAAAAAGCATTAGAGAAAAAGGAATTGGATGCACCCCCTGTAGTACAAGCCGCTGCTCCACTTATAAAACCAGGAACCTCAGAAAAGAAAAAGAGCAGCAGTGTTGAAGATCCCGCTAACTGGGAAACTTTCTAACAACAACAAGTGGCTGACAAGCGGTAGTGATTTGCTACCGCTTATAACGAGGTGAAGGCATGTTTAGGTTTCGTAAATTAAAGATATCCACCAGTCTCTATTTATTACTGATGATGTTTTGTGTGATGCAAGTTATTTCCAGTGGGATCTCACTGGGAATTATTCATTTAAACAACAATCAGATCACTAGAATTGATTTAGATACTGCTAAGCGAGATGAATTAGGATTAAGTTGGGTATCTTTAGTACAAGCACGTAATGCAATAAATCGCGTTGCGATAGGAATGAAAACTGAACAGTCAACAGATTATATCCAATCTATTGAATCAATCGCATTATCACGTTTGGAAACAGCAAATACTCATTTTCAAAATTTCCTTACAGATATTAATCAAGAGGTTATTCCACAAGAAGAAAAAGAGATTTTTAATACCGTAAAAAATGATTATCACGTTCTTTATAGTGCACTAGTTGAATTACATGGCATGTTAAAAAAAGGCGATTTTCAAGGGTTTTTAGATCAACCTACGGAACGCTATCAAACTGCGATGGAAAATTCATTTAATACCTATATGAATTACGTTCAATATGAAGTGGCTGATTCGATTGAACAAGGACATCATTTTTATACTATCGCTATTTTAATGTTTATTGGCGCAATCACCATGGTAATTGTGGTGTCAATCGCCTCTCATCGCTGGTTAAGTTTTAATATTATTAAACCTTTCGCAAGTTTAAGCCGTTACTTTAATGATGTCGCAACAGGCAAATTAAATCGTGAAATTCTGGTTTTTACTGATGACGAAATAGGTGACATTTTTAGACGGTTACGTGAGATGCGTGGCGAGTTGGCGCGCTCTATTCGTATTGTTCGTGATAACAGTCAGGCGATGTATTCGGGTATTCAAGAAATTTCCAAAGGTAATACCGATTTATCCTCGCGCACAGAACAACAAGCTGCTTCTTTGGAAGAGACGGCTGCGAGTATGGAGCAATTAACGGCGACAGTTAAACAAAATGCGGATAACGCGTTACAAGCGAGTAAGTTGGCGGAATCTGCATCTGAAACTGCACTACGAGGCGGTGAAATTACTCACAGTGTGGTCGAAATGATGGATGCTATTACTCAAAGTTCTCAAAAGATAGGCGCTATTATTAGTGTCATTGATGGTATTGCCTTTCAAACCAATATCTTAGCGCTTAATGCTGCGGTAGAAGCGGCGCGAGCGGGTGAACAAGGACGCGGTTTCTCAGTTGTTGCAGGAGAGGTGCGTAATCTTGCTCAGCGTAGTGCTGAAGCGGCTAAAGAAATTAAAACACTTATTGACGAGTCTGTGTCTCGAGTCTCTCAGGGATCTCGATTAGTAAATGATGCGGGGCAAACGATGGAGGAGCTTGTCACATCTGTAAATAAAGTCACTGAGTTAATGGCCGAAATTGCCTCGGCTTCAGACGAACAAAGTAGAGGTATTCACCAAGTTGCTGATGCTGTTAGTCAGATGGATCAGGTGACACAACAAAACGCTGCTTTGGTGGAGCAATCAGCATCTGCTGCCACAGCATTAGAAGATCAGGCTAACAACCTGGTTAATGCTGTATCGGCATTCGAATTGCCTGACACGGATGAAGACGGATCTTCTCACTCCTTAGAAGGTAATGGGTTGAAGAAAGCAGATAAAAAATCATTTTTTAAAAAGACCCATTAAAAAATAATGAAACGTAATGTTACTGAAGAATTGCCAGATATCGCTGCTCAACCGTTAGATTTTTTTTCTGAACGGTTTATGTTGTCCGATAATCAGTTTCAATCAATCTGCCAATTGATTTATCAAAAAGCAGGTATTGTGCTGACTAACAACAAACGGGAAATGGTTTATAACCGTCTCACGAGGAGGTTACGTGAATTACGGATGAATAACTTTGGTGACTATCTTGCGTTTCTAAAAAGTGATGTATGCAACCCTGAATGGCAAGAGTTTATTAATGCGTTAACCACAAACTTAACTGCATTTTTTAGGGAAGCACATCACTTTCCTATTTTGGCTAAACACGCCAAAAACAGGGCAGGAGGAGTTTACCGAGTATGGTGTGCTGCCGCATCTACTGGAGAAGAGCCTTATTCAATAGCGATGACTTTGCGCGATGTTTTTGGGGATAACCCCTATAAAACAAAAATTATTGCCAGCGATATCGACACTAATGTGTTGGAAAAAGCCCGTAAAGGTGTTTATCGACTGGAAGAGTTAAAAACGTTAAACGAAGAATATTTGAAAAAATATTTTCTCAAAGGTGTTGGTGATTTTGCCGGATACGTGAAAATTAGACCACAAGTAAGTGAAATGGTCACTTTTCAGTATTTGAATTTACTCGACAAGCAGTGGAAATTAGAAGGGCCATTTGATGCGATTTTTTGTCGTAATGTCATGATTTATTTTGATAAAACGACACAGCAAAGCTTACTTCATCGATTTATACCATTGCTTAAACCCGATGGAATGCTGTTTGTAGGGCATTCTGAAAATGTGAGCCAACTAAGCAAGGATTTTTACTTGCAGGGGCATACGGTTTACGGGCTGACACCAGCAAGGAGAGGTTATGAATAAAATAACGGTACTCTGTGTTGATGATTCGGCGTTAATGCGCCAGATCATGCGAGAAATAATTAATAGTCACCATGATATGGAGGTCGTTGATTGTGCGCCAGATCCGATAGTCGCTCGTGACTTAATAAAAAAGTTTAATCCACAGGTATTGACGTTAGATGTTGAAATGCCACGCATGGATGGTATTGATTTTTTGGAAAAATTAATGCGCTTACGCCCTATGCCAGTGGTGATGGTTTCATCACTCACGGCAAAAGGTTCAGAAGTGACATTAAAAGCATTAGAACTGGGGGCGGTTGATTTTGTCACTAAACCTCAGTTAGGTCTACGTGAAGGAATGTTGGCCTACAGTGAACTTATTGCAGAAAAAATCCGAGCAGCGGCTCAGGCAAGAATTAGTCGTCATGAAACGAAAACATTACCGTCTAAGTCGTTATCATTTACTCCCATGATTTCGAGTGAAAAGTTAATCGCTGTTGGTGCTTCAACAGGGGGCACCGAGGCTATTCGTCATTTTTTAGAGCCATTACCTATTACCAGTCCTGCAGTATTAATAACCCAACATATGCCGGCGGGGTTTACCCACTCATTTGCAGAGCGGTTAAACCGTTTATGCCAAATCAGTGTGAAAGAAGCTGAAGATGGAGAACGGGTTTTACCTGGACACGCCTACATCGCACCGGGTGATTATCATATGGAGCTTCGTCGTAATGGTGCTAATTACCAGATCCATATAAATAAAGATCCTGCGGTAAATCGGCATCGACCTTCTGTTGATGTGCTATTTAATTCGGTTGCTAAATATGCGGGGCGTAATGCTATTGGTGTCATTTTAACAGGGATGGGCAGTGATGGTGCTACAGGTTTATTAGCAATGCGTCGTGCAGGTAGCTACACATTTGCACAAGATGAAGCAAGCTGCGTCGTCTTTGGGATGCCTCGTTCCGCGGTCGAATTGGGAGCCGTGGATGAGGTAAAAAGTATAAGCTCAATGAGTAAAGCCGTGCTGATGAAAATCAGCACAACACAATCATTGCGTATCTGATTAAGTTCAGTTTAAACAGCAACACAGTAATTTGCCAATATATTTTGAAGGAGTTTTCAATGGCAAGTAAGGATCTGAGATTTTTAGTGGTTGATGATTTTTCAACAATGCGCCGCATCGTTCGTAATTTACTAAAGGAGTTAGGATTTATGAACGTAGAAGAAGCAGAAGATGGTGCTGACGCGTTAGCCAAGTTACAGAGTTCGGCATATGATTTTGTTATCACCGATTGGAATATGCCCAATATGGATGGGTTAGAGTTGCTGAAGAATATTCGTAGTGACGCAGGGCTTGCAACGCTTCCCGTTCTGATGGTGACCGCCGAAGCGAAAAAAGAAAATATTATTGCTGCTGCGCAATCAGGAGCAAGTGGATATGTTGTTAAACCTTTTACTGCAGCCATTCTTGAAGAAAAACTCAATAAAATTTTTGAAAAACTGGGCATCTAAGGAGTCGCAATGAGTGGGGATCCAATTATGCCGAAAGATAATGTCGAAATAACGTCAGATATTATCAGTCGGATCGGACAATTGACGCGTATGTTACGCGACAGTTTGCGAGAATTAGGATTGGATAAAGCAATAGCAGAAGCAGCAGAAGCCATTCCTGATGCAAGGGAAAGATTGGACTATGTTGCTCAAATGACCGCTCAGGCAGCTGAGCGTACATTAAATTGTGTGGAAGCTGCGCAACCAAAACAGGATGAGTTAAGTAGTCATGCAACTAAGTTAACTGAACGCTGGGATCAATGGTTTGAGCATCCAGAAGATCTCAAAGATGTACGCTCTCTTGTAACGGATACCCGCAATTATTTGCGGGATATCCCTGAAAGTGCGGCTTTTACAAATAGCCAATTACTTGAAATTATGATGGCGCAAGATTTCCAAGATTTAACAGGCCAAGTGATTAAACGTATGATGAGTGTGGTTCAAGAAATTGAAAAACAACTTGTTATGGTATTAATGGAAAATCTGCCACCAGAGCAACTTGAAAAATCCAATGCGAAAAAAGAGACTGATTCATTATTAAATGGCCCACAAGTCAATAAAAACAATGCTGGTGTGATTAAGAATCAAGATCAGGTTGATGATTTACTGGAAAGTTTAGGTTTCTAATCTATTGGTGAGTTTAGGGCGATAAGGACATAACTGGCTTGCAGGAGGCATTCGCTCTATCTCTGCTCTTTGAGGATGTTCTATTTTATGGATAAAAAACAACCAAAAAACAGGTTAATAGCGCAGGCTATTGAAGAAAATGTAAGCCGCTTTATCTAAGCGGCTTTTGTTTGATGGTGAGAAATACACGCTTTTACCTTATATTCACCACAGAATTATTCTTGCGATAAACCCTCCATATTTGCACCAAATAAATATGTTGTTTCAAAGGTGATGTGTAAGTAGCACACTTTTTTGCTGTTTATACCTTCATAGCCCAAAAAGCCCCGTAAATTTGCGATTGTTCAACCCATCAATTTCTTCTGAATTTGTCATGCTAAGAGACATTTCATTCAGGCTTTAATCTAATTATCTAAATCGGACAGACTGTGGCTGAAGATAGCGATCTCGAAAAGACAGAAGAACCCACTCCCCATAAACGGGAAAAAGCGAAAAAGGATGGGCAAATTGTTCGTTCCAAAGAGCTTTCGTCCGTATTAATGATTTTAGGGGGCGTCAGTCTACTGTGGATGAGTGGGCGTTTTATCACTCGTGAGCTTTATGCCATGTTAACGGAAGGTTTTACTTTTAATCACCACATAATCGGCAACGAGAATTTATTGATCCCCCGTTTTGCCAGTTTAATGAAACAGGCTGTATTTGCGTTATCGCCAGTGTTTCTAGGCTTGGTCTTAGTGGCAATTGGTGGTTCAGCCGTATTGGGGGGGATTAATTTTAGTAGCAAGTCTATCAAGTTTGATCCGAAAAAATGGAACCCTATTTCTGGCTTAAAACGTATTTTTTCAATGAATGCGTTAGCTGAATTATTTAAAGCGATTTTAAAATCACTCTTTGTCGGCTTAGCCGCAACGGTTTTCTTATGGCACAACTGGAACGATATTCTTCATTTGATCACGCTTCCTCCTTTAAGTGCTTTAGCTAATGCGATGCAACTGCTTATTTTTGCGGTCTATATTGCGGTTTTTATGCTTATCCCGATGGTGGCATTCGATATTATTTTTCAAATTCGTAGCCATTTGAAAAAGTTACGCATGACACGCCAAGAAATCAAAGACGAATTTAAACAACAAGAGGGTGATCCGCAATTAAAGGCGCGTATTCGCCAACAACAACACGAGATGTCGCGGCGACGAATGATGGC
The DNA here is from genome assembly GCF_963896075.1 of Proteus sp. G4415. NCBI lineage: Bacteria > Pseudomonadati > Pseudomonadota > Gammaproteobacteria > Enterobacterales > Morganellaceae > Proteus > Proteus sp. G4415. Next base: position 2,602 of record NZ_CAWQOK010000107.1, on the reverse strand, counting down.
AGATGTGCCAAAAGCAGATGTCATTGTCACTAACCCAACGCATTACGCGGTTGCTTTGCAATATAACGACAAAATGGTTGCCCCAAAAGTACTTGCTAAAGGGGCGGGTGCCATTGCCTTAAAAATTAAAGAAATTGGTGCTGAACATCGAATTCCGCTTCTAGAAGCGCCACCGCTTGCTAGGGCGTTATATCGTCACAGTGAGATAGGACAGGCTATTCCTGCAACACTCTATGCCGCTGTTGCAGAAGTTTTAGCTTGGGTCTATCAACTGAGACGATGGAAAACCGAAGGTGGTTTAAAACCTAAACAACCTATGAACTTGCCAGTGCCTCCCGCACTGGACTTTGCTGGAGAAGATAATCGTCATGGCTAATTTGGCCTCATTACTCCGCTTGCCGGGAAATTGGAAAAGTTCTCAGTGGCAGATACTGGCAGGGCCAGTACTTATTTTGCTTATACTGTCAATGATGGTACTGCCATTGCCACCTTTTCTATTGGACTTATTGTTTACCTTTAACATTGCCCTTTCTATCATGGTGCTATTAGTGGCCATGTTTACTAGGCGCACATTGGACTTTGCTGCCTTTCCAACAATACTCCTGTTCACTACATTGTTACGCTTATCGCTTAACGTTGCATCAACACGTATTATCTTGATGGAAGGACATACAGGTTCCGCGGCTGCAGGGCGTGTTGTTGAAGCTTTTGGTCATTTCCTCGTAGGTGGCAATTTTGCTATCGGTATCGTTGTCTTTATCATTCTTATACTGATTAACTTTATGGTTATCACCAAAGGTGCAGGGCGTATTGCTGAAGTAGGCGCACGCTTTGTATTAGATGGGATGCCGGGTAAGCAGATGGCTATCGATGCTGATTTAAATGCTGGGATCATAAACGAAGAAGAAGCTAAAAAACGTCGTAAAGAAGTTTCGCTTGAGTCTGACTTTTATGGATCTATGGATGGTGCAAGTAAATTCGTCCGAGGGGATGCGATTGCCGGCTTAATGATCTTGGTAATAAACGTCGTTGGTGGTTTAGTGGTCGGTGTTGCACAACATAATATGGCACTTAACGATGCGGCAAGCACTTATACCTTATTAACCATCGGTGATGGGCTGGTGGCACAAATACCAGCACTGATTATATCAACAGCGGCGGGTGTTATTGTTACTCGCGTTGCAACCGATGAAGACGTCGGTCAACAAATGGTGACGCAACTCTTTGATAACCCTCGTGTACTGATGCTAACTGCGGGTGTTTTAGGATTGCTGGGGTTAGTACCAGGTATGCCAAACTTTGTTTTCCTCTTCTTTACGGCTGCATTAGCAGGATTAGGATGGTATATCTTAAAACGCCATAGCAGTCCTCAAGTGCAACAACAAAAAGAGTTGGAACAAGTTGAAAAACAAAATCGGGTTGTTGAAGCCTCTTGGGAAGATGTGCAATTAGAAGATCCGCTGTCAATGGAAGTGGGTTATCGTCTTATTCCCATGGTCGATAATCGCCAAAATGGTGAATTATTAGGGCGAATTAGTGGTATTCGCAAAAAGTTTGCACAAGAAATGGGGTATCTACCTCCTGTCGTACATATTCGCGATAATATGGAAGTAAAACCTTCCTCCTACCGCATTTTAATGAAAGGGGTAGAAATCGGTCATGGCGAAGCTCATCCTGGGCGTTGGTTGGCCATAAACCCTGGTAATGCAGTCGGAACGCTAGAAGGTGATAACACTCAAGAGCCGGCATTTGGTTTACCTGCAGTATGGATTGATGACAGTTTAAGAGAGCAAGCACAAGTACAAGGCTATACGGTTGTGGCGGCAAGTACAGTGATTGCAACACATTTTAATCATGTACTTAACCAATACGCATCAGAGTTATTTGGTCGCCAAGAAGCGCAAATGCTATTTGATAGGGTAAGCAAAGAACTACCGAAAATGACGGAAAATATGATCCCCGATATGCTGTCATTAACGGTGTTACATAAAGTATTGCAAAACCTGTTGGCAGAGCAAGTGCCTATTCGCGATATGAGAACCATATTAGAAGCACTAGCAGAGCATGCTCCTGAGCAAAAAGATCCGGCAGAATTAACGGCGGTAGTTCGTGTTGCATTACGCAGGGCGATAACACAACACTGGTTTGGTGATAAAGAAGAGATACAAGTTATCGGATTAGATGCGGGACTAGAGCGTCTATTATTACAAGCGATGCAAAGTGGGGGGGGATTAGAGCCTGGCCTTGCTGAAAACATTGAACAACAAGCCTTAGATGCGGTACGCCGTCAAGAGATGTCAGGGGGCGTGCCTGTACTCTTGGTTAACCATGCACTACGTTCGCTGTTATCACGCTTTTTACGCCGTAGCTTGCCACAGTTAGCGGTATTATCAAATATGGAAATTAGCGAAGGTCGTCATATTCGTATGACATCAATGATTGGTGGGCAAAATAATTAATCATTAACCATTGATAAAAGTCTACTAAAACCACTAAATCATCATTTAGTGGTTTTTTTTAGTTTAAACAAGAAGAATATAAGTAATTGTTCTATATATAGAATATGTTTTAAATAAAAGCAATATTAAACATGGATATGGTG